>CAMYXE010000013.1 GCA_947303165.1 uncultured Pseudomonadota bacterium
GAAAAACCATTTTCAATAACTACAATTGGCACATATAAATACCGCATCGCACGCAACGAATAAAAACCGAAATTAACAAAGTATGCGCGTAACATTCCCGGCGTTTTAAAGAAGGCAATTGCATTACGAAATAATGCCCGAACAGTTCGACGAGGGCTCATCGGTTTAATCTGCTTATCTTCTTGAATTAAACGAAAATACTTAAAGAACATCCATGCCGCCAAATAAATAGCTGATGACAAAAAGAACGCGGACCTATTGCCATAACGCGAGGCCACAGCAACCGCCAACATTGGTGCGAGCAATGCCCCGACATTCGTCCACAAATGATAACGAGAATTTAACCGTGCCATTCCTGTATTGCCAGCAAAATCAGACATAAACAACGGTATTAAAAGTGCGGTCAAGGTTATTGCAAAACCGCTTGTATAGTCCAACACAATGAATGTTCGTGGCAACACGGAAAAACCCATCATCGCGTAACAAACCACCAACATCAACAGTGCGAAATAAAAAACCTTTACTTTGGAAAATTGACGAAATATTTCCTTTGCGAACAGTGCCACAATCATACAGAACACAGAATAAATCGCGACATAAATACCAACAACAGCGGAACTTTTAAAAATTTCCAATATAACCAATGAATACACCGCATTATAAATACCATCGGCAAACCCAGTAAACAACCCCAGGTTTGCGAACGAAAATCCGCTAATTGAACCGCGTGCAGAAATATATCTATCCTTGGCCATACTCTCTCTTCCCTTGGTATCGCCAGTAATAATATCACAAAAAAGGAAAAATCGCAAAAAACATAAAAAACGCACTCTTTCGAGTGCGCTTTTAGAAATTATTTTGCTTCGGCTTTTTGATTACGTTTCTCATACAAATCTGCGAAATCAACCACCTGCATCGTGAATGGTGGGAATCCAGATTCTGCGGTCAAACGTGTCACCAAAGCACGAACAGACGGGAACAATAACGTTGGAACATCAATCAACAAAGTACGTTTTTTGACATCTTCGTCTTTTTCTTCTTCCATTTGAACCAAACCAGAATAAGTTGCCTCTATCAAAAAGATAGATTTACCATCGGCTTTTAATTTCGAATGAATTTTTGTCACCAAGTCAACCATAAACAAATTCTTTTCAGAACCCTTGACCTGCATATCAATGTTTATTTCCAATTCGGCCTGGCCATTGTCTTGTTTAAAGAATAAATCTGGGACATTTGGGCTTTCAAAAGAAATGTCTTTAAGAAATTGAGATATAATATTGAACTTTGCCATTGCGATTGCTCCTTTTTTTATGACTAGTTTTATGATAATATAGCATTAAAGGAAAATTTTACAAGTGGGGGAATTAAATAAAATGATTTACAATATTCACAAATGGCTTTTGCGCGGCTTTTGCGCCGCAATTTGTGGTTTTTTCTTGGCTTCGTGCGATTTGTCAACGCCGACACACACTGGCGATGATTCTACAATTCCATCGGCAAACCTTAAAAAAGTGTCTTATTCGGACCTGCCCGGGTGGGACAAAGACGATGTTAGATATGCGCTACAGGCGTTTCGTAATTCCTGCAAAGCAAACATTCAATACAAAGGACGCGTAGTTCCAGACAAGGCCCTGTTTGAAGAAAAATGCAATATGTTGCCCAGTGCCAGTGCTGATAATGAAACCGTCCGTGCATGGTTTGAATCAAATTTCCAACCATACAAGGTATACAACGACAACGGCACAACCAAGGGAACCTATACCGGATATTATTCGCCGGTTATCCCGGGTTGCAAAACCAAAACAGCGGAATGCAACGAACCATTGATGGGCATTCCAACAGACGGGCGCAATTACAAAGGTGTTCCCAAAAAGACCATTGTCGAAAACAAAATAGGACGCGTTTTATATTGGGCCAACATAGTTGACGTCCAAAATATTCAAATTCAAGGCAGCGGTATGTTGAAATTGCCCGATGGCAAATTGGTAAAACTGAATTTTGCCGCCGTAAACGATATGCCATTTAAATCTATTGGTGAACAAATACGCAACAAAGGCATCCGTCCCGAAGGCGGTTATTCGGCCGATGCTGTTTGGACATACCTGAAAAAAAATCCTAAACTTGCGCGTGAAGTAATTTATAATAACCCACGATATGTGTATTTTTACGAATCGGTTCCCCCAGATGTAATCGGCAAACTTGGGACACCACTTTCGAAAATACGCAGCGTCGCAATGGACGATTCGCTATACACATTGGGAATGCCAGTATATATTGATACAAACCTTTCCAATGGGCAAAAGTTTCGCCGTCTTATGATTGCCCAAGATACCGGCAGCGCAATTCGTGGATGGGTACGTGCCGATATATTCTTTGGCAAAGGCGACGAAGCATACAGTTATGCACACGGCCAACACGCCCAGGGCGAAATGTATATCCTGATGCCGAAAGAATATAGTTATGTCAAACCAAAAGAATAAATTGGAAAACTATTTTGAAAATCATACGTCACGACCACAAACTATCGCGGGCGCACTTGGCGGGTTGATGAAGGCATTTGGTGTGCGTGCATCAGATTCTGATTTGGTGGCACGATGGCCAGATATCATAGGTCTGGAAATATCAAACATGGCGGATATATGCGCAATAAAAAAGACACGTGATGGAATGTATAATATTGTCCTGCGTCCACGAAATCCGGCGTATACACTGAAACTGTCATATATGACCGGAGAAATAAAAGACAAAATTAACAGATATTTTGGTACCGCCTGTGTTGGTAAAATAAGTTTTAGGAAATAAGAATATGACGACACGTATTTTGGGCATAGACCCCGGACTTTTACATACTGGATGGGCAGTAATTGACACCGCAGGCGCGGAACGGCACTATGTAGCAAGCGGTGTTATATTACCGAAAAAAACTGGTAAATTGGCCGAAAGACTTGCCATTATTTTTAACGAAGTCACCAAACTATGCGAAACATTTGAACCAAACGAATGTAGTATGGAAATAACATTCGTAAATAAAAACCCGACAACGACGCTTATTTTAGGACATGCACGCGCGGCGGCAATGGTTGCCGTTGCAGTAAAAAATATCCCGGTTTTTGAATACGAACCAAATAAAATAAAAAAAATTTTAACGGGCGCGGGTCACGCCGATAAAACCGCGGTAGATAAAATGGTACGCATATTGCTGCCCGTTGCAAAACCAAAAACAAGTGACGAAAGCGATGCCATCGCAATCGCCCTGGCCCATGCAAATACAACAAACTTTGCAAGATTTATTAAATAAAAATCCCCCGAAACGGGGGATTTTAAATACCGATAAATATTTTACGCTGCGCCAGTAAACACTTTTTGCACATCGTCATTATCATCCAAGGCATCAACCAACTTTTCAACCTTTTCCCATGTTTCTTCGTCTACATCCATTGGCATATTTGGAATCCATGTCAATTCTGCACTTTCTGGTTCACCCAATACATCAGCAATTTTCTTTTGAACGGTCATGAAATCATCTGGCTTGGTTGTGATGATAAAGCCTTCTTCGGTGGGTTCCAAATTATCGGCGTCCGCATCCATAATGATTTCCATCATTTCATCTTCGGTTTTACCGACTGATGCTGGATACAAAATTTGTCCTGCACGGGTAAACATAAATGCAACACTGCCCTCTTCGCCCATATTACCACCGTGTTTAGAAAAGATATTACGAACCTCTGGCACAGTACGACGCGGATTATCTGTTAACGCCTCGACAATAATCGGCACCGCACCTGGGCCGTATCCTTCGTACCTAACTGCAACATAACTTTCGGTATTCGAACCCGATGCCTTTTCAATTGCACGTTTGATATTATCATTTGGCATAGAATTTTTACGCGCCTGTAAAATTGCCAAACGAAGGCGCGGGTTGTTATCGGGATTTTTATCGCCAAGCTTAGCCGCCATAGTAATTTCACGCGCCAGTTTTGTGAACAAACCACTGCGCGCCGCATCCGCCAGACCTTTCTTGTGCTGGATATTATGCCATTTGCTGTGTCCACTCATAATTTGACCTTTTGATTCAATTAGATTAGAATAATATGCACACAAGGATAACAAATGATTGGAAAATTGCAAGGTATTGTTGATTATATCGGTGATGGGTTCATAATTTTGATGGCTGGACCCGTCGGATACAAGGTTTACACCCCTGAAACATTTACACCAAAGTCCACTGTTTCATTATGGATCGAAACGGTTGTCCGCGAAGATTCAATACGTTTATTTGGCTTTTCAACTGTATCGGGGCAAAATCTATTTAATATGCTAACTGGCGTATCTGGTGTCGGGCCCAAGGTAGCACTTGCTATTATGGGCACAATAAAAACAGATACTCTTATGACCGCGATTGCAACCGGGGATGCGAAGACAATCGCAACTGCGCCCGGGGTTGGTAAAAAGGTCGCCGAGAAAATAATTGTTGAATTAAAGTCCAAGGTCGGCGGTGCATCATTTGATTTTGGTGCATCCAATTCGGGCGGTGTGTTGCCTGACCTGCTTGCTGCATTGGAATCTTTGGGATACCGCCGTATGGACGTTGTAGATTTGGCCCAGAAGTTGGTTTCACAAAATCCAGACGCCGATGTATCAAAACTTGTTCCAATGGCATTGAATGAAATAAGTGGCAATAAATAATGAATAACAATGATACAATTTTTGCGTTATCAAGTGGCCGCGGTAAATCCGGCGTTGCGGTAATACGAATCGCGGGGGATAGCCTTAGCGCATTTGCAAAAAAAATTACTGGTCGCGCTACATTGGCGCCCCGGCATGCATATTTTAAAAACCTGACAGATGATAAAGGTATTATAATTGACCAATGCGTTATCATCTATTTTGCCGCACCACACAGTTTTACCGGCACAGATATTATAGAAATCCATTCACATGGTGCGCCCGCGGTTATAGACAAGATTTTTGAATACCTGCGTTCAAACAATATGCGAACCGCAACCCCTGGGGAATTTTCACGTCGTGTATTTTATAATGGGAAAATGGATTTATCAGACGTTGATGGTTTGGTGTCATTACTTGATGCCGAAACAGAAAAACAACGCGTCGCCGCATTAAAATCTATGATGGGTGGCGACAGTGCTATCTATGAAGATTGGCGAAACCAAATGTTAAAAATCTCGGCATATGCGGTTGCCATGACAGATTACGATGCCGATGATTTACCTGCAAACATATCAGACACAATTTTTCAAAACATAAAATCGCTCTATACGGCGATTTCCGCCGCATTGAATAAATATAAAATTTCACGTGCAATCACATGCGGAATAAATATTGCAATTGTTGGCGAAACAAATGTTGGCAAATCATCATTGTTTAATGCCATACTTGGAACAGCGCGTGCAATTGTTTCCGACATTCCCGGCACAACGCGCGATATTGTGTCCGCAACATTGGATATTGATGGATACAAAGTAAACATATCTGATACCGCGGGCCTGCGCGAAACAATGGACAGCATTGAACAAATTGGTATAGAACGCACCGCAAACGAAATAAAAAATGCGGATTTAGTAATTCATGTAATTAATCCATTCGATTCGTATCAACAAATTGCTGATAATGAGATTTTTGTTATCAACAAATCAGACATAACCGAATCGCCATATATTCCAAACGCAATTTATACATCTGCGAAAACAGGTATGGGAATTTCGGAATTAATACGCGAAATAACAAAACGCATAAATGAAATTGCGGGTGCAAACGAATCGGTATTAATGATAAATGCACGCACATATGGTTTAATCAAAGATGCCGCATACGAATTAAAAAACGCAATAGAAATATCAAACGGCGATTACGACATACTCGCAGAACACGTCCGATATGCCGCCGACGCCATTGGAAAAATACTTGGTGTCATCGGCACCGAAGAAGTCTTGGATATGACATTTTCACAATTATGCTTGGGGAAATAAAAAAGGAACGTCATCCTGAACTTGATTTATTCGTCATCCTGACGCCACTCGTCATCCCGGGCTTGACCCGGGATCTCTGCGATTTATTCCGCGGCGGTGACGAAGGGATCCTGAATCAAGTTCAGGATGACGATGTTTTTCTGATTCGGTTTTATATAAAAAACGGTCGCAACCGCGACCGTTTTTTATTAACACTAATCCCTATTCTCTACAAATTGGGTATTTGCCTTCCATAAGGTTTTTGCGAACGATGTGATGTTTAACCTTTTGCGTGCTGGTGGTCGGTAAATCTTCGGTAGTCATTGCGAAGTGGGTCACCCATTTATAAGATGCGACTTTTTTATTCTTTTCGGCAATTTCCGCCGCCAATTTTTCCAGTGTCACACCTGGTTCAACACTGAATACACCGTATGCAACCGTTTTATCTTTGACTTTGTGTTCAAATACGGCCACGTTTTTAACACCTGGGATTGTTATGAACAAGCCCTCCAATTCATCAGGATAAACGTTTTTACCACTGTCCAAAACAATCACTTGTTTTTTACGGCCGGCAAAGTGCAATTCACCATTTTTATCCATAGAAACCATATCACCAGTGTTAAAGAAACCACGTTCATCAAACGCATCCTTGTTGGCTTCTTCATTATTCATATATCCACCAAAGACCTGATTTCCCTTTAACCACAATATACCAACACCATCCGCATCTTTATCACGAATTTCAACAACATTATTTGTGGTTGGACGCCCAAATGCGAACGGCACGCGCCCCTTGCACGGTTTAGAAATACAAATTGGTCCAACGGTTTCGGTCATACCGTACCCCTGGATAAACCCAAGCCCAAGTGACACATAAAAATCTTCAATTTCTGGCTTTGTTGCTGCACCACCTGCGATAATTAATTTTGTGCGCCCACCAAATATTTCCAGGACCGGTTTCAACACTTTATCGACAATCACACCAAGGCCAATTTTCCGAAGCAAATTTCTGTTTTTAATTATGAACGAAAACAAGAACCACATATGTTTTGCCTTGATTCCATCAATAATTTTGTTGCGAAAAACCTCCCACAGGCGGGGAACCGCCGGAATAACATGTGGACGATATTTCTTGAAATCGGCCAATATTTCTTTTGGATTGACGGTTGGTTGCAACACAACACCCGCACCATATCGCAATGTCGCCAATACTTCGACCGCAAACCCAAATATATGATACATAGGCAAGAAACCATACATAACATCACCAACTTCGAACCATTCACGCATATCCAGCAAAGAATGCGCACATTCCACTAAATTATAATGTGTTAATGGTACAACCTTTGGTGTTCCCGTAGATCCCGATGTAAACGATAATGTCGCAACATCTGTATCTTTAAGTTTTGCAGGTTTCAATTTCGGATTTTCCGCCCCATCTTCGGTCGTAATATCAAAGAAAGTGAACTTTTCAGTTTTATAGAAAAATGACTTCTCGGCACATATAAACTTGCACCCGGTGATTTCTGTCATATTGTCATATTCAAACGGGGTCAAATTTGTATCCAACAACAAAACTGTTCCGCCCAAATACCATATTGCAAATAATGTTATAGGAAACGCCGGTATATTGTGCGATAAAATACCAATTACATCACCCGCACGCACACCATTTTCATACAATGTCGCGGCACGACGTTTTATCAATTCCATGAACCCAGAATACGTAACGCCTTCACGAACCAGATACAATTCATCCGGCCATTTTTTGACGGCTGTTTCCAAAAATTGAAACATATTCATCCTAAAAATCCTTGTTGTAATTATTATATACAAGGTCTATTATAGCAACGAAAGGAAATATTGCAAATATGAAAATACTAACTTTAAATATTAATTCTATACGTGCCCACATAACGTCATTTTTGGAAATTTTGAAGTCTGGTGAATACGATACCATTCTTGTCCAGGAATTAAAGGCGGAAAACGGGGCTTTCCCACACAATTTATTTGATGAATACGGTTATAATATTAAGGTTTTTGGCCAAAAAAGTTGGAATGGGGTCGCCACATTTTCTAAATTTTCCATAGAAGATACTGTCCGCGGCATGCCCAATTACCCCGACGCCAATGCCAGATTCTTGGAAACGGTCATAGATGGTCGCCTGCGTATAATCAACGTCTATATGCCAAATGGCGAAGCCGAAGATTCGCCAAAATTTCAATATAAACTGGATTGGATGCGCGCATTTACAGAATATATCTCGCAATATACCAATTCTGACGAATCGGTCATCATTGGTGGGGACTTTAATGTCGCAATAGAAGACCGCGACATTTGGAATCCTAAAAATTATATTGGCAGCAGTATCGCAGCTCCATCAGCCCGCGCAATTATGCAAGAATGGCTGAATATGGGGTGGACGGACATCTGGCGCAGAATGCACCCAGAAGACATCGATTACACATGGTATGGGTATCGCCAAAGAAGTTTTGAAAACAATCATGGATTGCGTTTAGATTATTTCCTTGCGAATCGGACGGCATTAAAATCTGTAAAAACATGTGAAATAGACAAAGAACCACGAATGGCAGATAAATCAACCGACCATTGTGGTCTTATGTTAAAAATAGATTAATCTCGTTCGTCTGCACGCGCAAAATCATCATATGCTTTATATTTCTGGTCACTTGTTTGCAAATATTTATATGCGACTGTCCCCGAAGCATACATATTGAACAATTTTTCAACATTTTCATGCGCTGCCCGAATAGCATCCGCTGTTTCCGCATCATCATATTCTATAATACGCGCATCATGCGCGCGCAATTGCAAAAATCTCATCACTGGTGTTTGACAAGGAACAGCTCTATACATTGCAAATCCACCATTTTTTAACATTAATGCCTCTAATGGCAATTGTGGCATATTGCCTTCTTTTATCTGATTTCTTGACGGTGCAGCACCAGTTTTTATATCAAGAACACCTTCACGCCAAATTCTATCAGCACGCGCACGAACCGTCCGTCCCGCAATCTTTATACTGCCTTCTACTTCTGCCACTGCATCAGGTGTTTGATTTATCATTTCAATAGCCACAGGTGCAATTTCCACAAAACGTTGATGCCATAAATTAAATACTAAATTATTATTTTCTAATAATTCACGTGCACGAACATCCATCTCCTGCACCAATGTTTCCGCCGTATAGCCAACATTAGCATGTTCCAAAACATCGTGCACCAAATTTCCAAAATCACGTGCATCAACCCCAGCCCAGTAATCTTTTTCTGGATTCAACCGCAATATATGTCGTACATAAAATGCGTATGGATTATGAATTAATAATTCCAAACTTGTCACATAAACATCAGACCAATCAACTGGGGGCAACGGGTCGTCATAAGATAATGGATTTTCTGGGACATCATCGCGTCCCCGTACCGCCGCCAATATATCATTTGCAACACCTGTATCATAATCACCATGCGCGACCATAATACGCGACAAAAACCTTGATTCTTGGGTTTGGACGCCACCAGAAACAGAACTACGCAACCAATAAACTTCGGGTGCACAAGATAAATTCATAAAATCCAACGCCATCAAAGAAACTTTATGATTCGGTGACGGTAATCCAATTTTTTCAGAAATATTGCGTGGCAACCATGGATTTTCATACCCCTTGGCTGGAAACATTCCTTCATTAAGTCCCGTCAAAATAACGACATCCGCAGTCTGCATACGAGATTCTATCGTTCCAAGCACAACAACTGGCGCGGCATCATTCATGACACCACGAATACGCATCGATGATAAAGAATCCGCAATAAATGCACGCGCATCTGTAAGATTTACGCGTATATTCTGATATTTTAATAAATCAGATAAATTCTTTATCTGCCCCCAAACCTGGTTCGACACCGAATCATCAATAACAAAAACAGGACTTAAATTATCATAATATTTTTCAACAATTTCTGAAATGGTATTGAACAAATCAAATCTAGATAATTGATATAATTTCTCAAAGAAATTATCAAGAACGTAATGTAATCTCAACAACTTTTAATAAAATATATAATAAAGATTTAATATCTGAACTACAAAAATTTTTCTCTGGAAAAATTAATTTTTGTGAATTTATTGCTTCATTATTCACAAATCCAATTGAATATGATTGCCAATGTTTACGTACAGCAATAAAAGGTATTTCCTCTGATT
>CAMYXE010000014.1 GCA_947303165.1 uncultured Pseudomonadota bacterium
CATAATATCAGGTTGTCCGGTAGGAGCAATATTTGGTTCTGCACCGTCATAAAGCAATCTATCCAAGGCCAACATAGTTTGCTGAATATGTCCAGCAGTCAAAGAATACAAAAAATCATCTGTATTTGATGCGCCTGTATCAGGCAAACATTTTTCAACATCGTCCAAATCAATCGTTTTTTTGTCATCAACATATAGCGCAATTTTACCCAAAAAACCCCGAGTAATTCCACGATCGCCACCAAGGTGTGTTGTCATATATACCATTGCATCAGGTGATATTTGTTTTATACCAGATATCGTGAATAATTCTTTTCTTATCAACGCCTCTAACGTTTTTGTGTCATCGGTATAGCAAGCAATCGCCGCAACTTTCTGTTCGTTTTCAAACATTGTGCGTAATCCGCCACCTGAACGCAAATCACCCGCGGTCACGATAACCATAGCATCCAATGCGGGATGTTCAACCAAATCTTTTATAATCTTGGCATCAGAATCCCCAGCATTTGAAATAATAACCATTTTCCGTCCACCAAACATAGATGGTGTACAGGCTTCGGCAAAAAGCGCATCTTGTTTGTTATGTAAATCATCTGCATCAAGTGCGAATATGTTATCTTTTTCTATTGCCAAAATTTCTATGGACTTATCACACAATTCATCAACCAAGCCGGCATCCGGTCCATAAATTAGGACAGATTTAACGGTAGAAATACCCTTGTCAAAATCTGATTCTTTCCATTTCATTTTAATTTTTCACGTTCATATTCTGCGACATCTGCGATTGCACGTGTGCTGATTTTATCAGCAAGCACAGTGATAGTATTTGCAACGGCATTATTATACGATGCATTTGCTGCAACCAAATAGCGCACAAATGTGTATGATTCAGATGCAACCTCAGTTCCTGTAGCAATTTTATCATCTTGGTGCCACAAAACATACGTTGCGGTTAATCTGATTTCCTGCCAGGTAGCCGCCCCCGTAGGATCCAATGCTTTGTATTTTGTTTCTGGATCATTTAAGGTCACAGTTAACTTATAAGGTGCGGTTGATTCTTTTTGGCCGCCGAATTTGCTGTTCAATGCGTTTCGTAATTCGATACCATTAATCCCGCTTATCACGGGAACGTATATATCTGTATTGTTTCCAGAAAACATCGGCGTAAAACCACAGCCGCACAGAACAAAGCACAAAACATATTTTTTCATAATTATTCACCCAATTGAATAAAAATTGTTGTTTTCTTGTTGCAATTTATTCATATAATACCTAGACTTTTATTAAATCGCAAGGGGGAAAGATGAATATTTTTCTGATAATGTTAATATCAATATTTATGGCGTCATACTATATGTTTTTCGCACCTTCGGCACGCGTCCCAGAGCAAGAAACAACAAAAGCGGTTGCAACGTCTGATTTGCGTTCTGTGGCGGAATGTGCGATCGCTGTTCATAATGCCAAAATTTCTGGTTTAACATTTGATGATATATGTGTAGAGCAAAATGAAATAGAAAGCGAGTTTGTGTGCATGGATTCGCGATTCAATATTACACAGTGTAATGCGGGTGGTATAAAACGTCCGGCATATAGTTTCATTATAACAAAAACAGGAACATTAAATTCATCAGACTATAATGATATGATGGAAATATTAGAGAAAAATTTTGCAACCAGTGATTCATTCGGCATTTTTCAAAACGGATTAATCGTTTCTGGTGGAACATCTACAAAACGTAAAGTGCCAGATTCAATTCAAAAACAATTGAATATCCAAGATGGACAATTGGTTTACATGACGCATTATGATATTCCAGATCCAGATCGTGTCTTTACAGGAAATGAGGCAGAAGAGATTACATGTCCCGCAGGAACTAACAAAGTATACAGATTCGGACGCTGGCAATGTGTAGGATATAATATGAAAACCAGTTGTGGTGGTGACATGATATGGGATGGTAATGTTATGGAATGTGTGCCAGATGAATCGCGCAAGCCTTTGTGTGCAGCACAGCAAACGGCTGTTATGGTTGATAATGTGTGGGAGTGTATTAATCCTTTTAATGAACATCAGTGTTCTGGTGGGTTAATTCCGCGTTTAAATTATGAAACGCTTGAATGGGAGTGTGTAGAAGATCCTAATAAGGGTGCATCAACAGGCAAGTGCTCTTTATTATCCGTGCAAACTAAACGCGGACAAGGAGGAGGGACGTTACGTGTGATACCAGGTGCATGTACGGATTGTGAAACTCAAGTCGTAAATGAAGAAACTTGTCAGGCTTTTTGTATTCCAGATGTAAACAAATTATCTGATCCGCGTTGTTATCCTGGCAATATCAAAGAGTGTACAGGGCGTTCACGTGCATTTTACTTTGGGTTTCCAAATGTAGCATACATTAAGAATGTTGATGGTGTGTCCGAAACAGATGTGCCGTTCGATTCTGCACATTCTCAGAATCGTAAGTTCAATTGCCTAGATTGTGGCAGTGGTTCTATTAGCAAGGACAAATCTAATCCGCCATTTACTGCGGTATGTGAAAAATAAATTTCACCACAGTTACCCGTGTCGGCACCCTTTGCATATATGGTTGTGATATTTAAATAGAGTATGTGAATTTTTTATAGCATAATCTGCTATGTCGCCAGTAGCTTCGGATTGAGGAATACAATCCGACAATTTTATGTCTGGCATCTTGTATCGTATTGGCCCAATAAATTTTTGAACATACGGACAGAACACTGGCACAACGTAATCGTTTTCCAGGGTTTGGTAATTTAATGTCGCACCATCATGCGCGCTGCACCCTGTGGTCGTATCGCCTCGTTCCACTACATTTGGGTCATAACATTTGCATTTTCCTGTATTTAAATCCAGGTTATCACATGCCAATCGTGTCAAAAAAATTTCGCCTGTTTTTTTATCTCTGTATTTTACGAGACAACACAGCCCGCATTGCTTACATATGGATTCCCATTCAGGTGTTCCTGGTAAAATACTTTGCATAATAATTGTTTGTTTGTTCATCAAATCGCCTTTTTGTATATAACTTTCTACATATAAAATAATACAAAAAAACATAATGTCAATATTTTGTGATGTTTTGATGGGGCTCAAGTTGTTACAGAATCGGTTATGGAGATATAATAATATGGAATTACGCATATTTTTGATAGTTTACTACATATAGTAATATTTGATAATAAAAATCCTATATATGGTAATAAAAGCAAAATTCGAATCGTTTTTTTATATAAAATTTACTTTTTGTTGACACAAATAGTTTTTTTGGGTTTTTTTATAGGATTTTATATGCGCTGAATCGGTTAGAAATCCGCCATTTTTAAAAGTAAAGTAAAAAAATAAAAAAAATTGCATTTTATGCATTGTTTACGAATCACAAAAACTATATATTGTTATGGAAACAATAAAACGAACACAATATGTTGTGTTTTTGACAAAAATCGGAGTTACACAATGTCTGACACACAAAAAGAGGTTAAAATGCAAATTGCGCCAACATTTATCTGCAACGTAATGAGTGTAAAAAAACGTTCAGGCGAAACGGTTGCATTTGACCCCAAAAAAATTTATAACGCAATTAAAAAGGCCGCATGCGCCACAAATGAAATATCTGATGAATATGTTGCCCAAATCACAAACGAAGTTTTATCTGATTTGGACAATAATTTTATGGGGCGCACCCCATCGGTTGAAGAAATCCAAGAAATAGTTATTAGAAAACTTATGGATTCCAAATCTTATAAAACAGCCGAGGCATATATTATATATCGCCAAAAACATTCTGAGATTCGTAATGCCAATGTCGATGCTATCGAGATAATAGAGAGTTATGTTGGTGGTTCCAATTGGCGTATCAAAGAAAATGCAAATATTGGATATTCAATTGGTGGACTTATTTTACGAACCAGTGAACGTGTCACTGCTGAATATTGGTTAAATATGTTTCCACAAGAAATTGCTGATGCGCATCGCAGTGCCGCTATACACATCCATGACCTTGGGTGGTTGACTGGGTATTGTGCGGGTTGGTCATTGCGTGAATTGCTATACGAAGGATTCAATGGTGTTCCCGGATATTTGCAGTGCGAGCCAGCCAAACATATGGCAACAGCGATTTCGCATATGGTGAATTTCCTTGGAACATTACAGAACGAATTTGCGGGCGCACAAGCATTCTCGTCCGTTGATACTTACCTTGCACCTTATGTCCGCATCGACAAAATGTCTTATGCAGATGTAAAAAATGCAATGCAGACATTAGTGTTTAATTGTGCTGTGCCATGTCGTTGGGGAACTCAGACGCCGTTCATTAATTTCACTTTTGATTGGACATGCCCACAAGATTTGAAATCACAACGTCCATTTGTTGGTAAAAAACAAGTTGACTTTACATACGGTGATTTGCAAAACGAAATGGATATGATAAATCGTGCGTTTATCGAGGTTATGACCGAAGGCGATGCCCAGGGACGTCCGTTTACCTTCCCGATTCCGACATACAATATAACAAACGATTTTCCATGGGATCATCCAAATGTTAAACCATTATTCGATTTGGCGGCAAAATACGGTATTCCAAATTTCCAGAATTTCCTTAATTCTGATTTGAATCCGACGGATGTGCGTTCTATGTGCTGTCGTTTGCGCCTTGATGTGCGTGAATTGTTAAAACGCGGTGGTGGTTTATTCGGATCGGCGGAAAAAACTGGTTCTATTGGGGTCGTAACAATGAACTTGGCTCGTCTTGGATATACACACAAGGGCGACCGAGAAGGTTTATTCCGTGAACTGGAAAGATTAATGAATATGGGACGTGAAGTTTTGGAAATCAAACGTCGTGTGATATCCAAGCATATGGACAATGGTTTGTATCCATTTACAAAACGCTATCTGGGGAATTGGAATCATCATTTCTCGACGATTGGTGTGAATGGCGCGAACGAAATGGTTTTGAACTTTACAGATGGCAAAGAAAATATTGCGACGCCGTTTGGTAAAAAATTAGTTTTGGATTTAATGGACTTTATGCGTGATAAATTGGCCACATTCCAAGAGGAAACAGGAAACCTGTATAACTTGGAGGCTACACCAGCCGAGGGTTGTTCGTATCGCTTTGCGAAAACGGACGTTAAAAACTTCCCAGATATTATAACTGCCGGCACGCGTGAGGCACCATATTATACCAATTCAACGCAAGTACCGGTGAATTTTACAGATGATCCGTTTGTTGCATTGGAACACCAGGAAGAATTACAAAGAAAATATACGGGCGGAACTATGTTGCACCTTTATATGGGCGAACCAGTATCATCTGGCGAAGCTGCACAAAAGATTGTCCGCACGATATTTGAAAACTACAAGATTCCGTACATGACACTTACCCCGACATTTTCAATATGTCCAAAACACGGGTATTTGCCGGGTCGGCATGAGTTTTGCCCAAAGTGCGATGCAGAATTAGGAATTAATCCTGAGGGTGCATCAAACAAGGCATAAAGGTCAAACAAAAAACAATAAACAAGGAAAAGGAGAGTAAAATGATTGCAAACGAACAACAAAGAACACCATGTGAAGTTTTCTCACGCAGTATGGGATTTATTCGCCCAACCAAGAATTTTAATATTGGGAAATATTCCGAATTCTGCGAGCGCAAAACATTTACCGAGGCAAATTGTTTGACCACAGGTGAACGTCACACCGAATTAATGAAGAAGGCGGCATAAGGTTATGAGAGCAATTCAGATTGGTGGATTAGTATCGTTCACAACGATAGATTATCCTGGAAAATTGGCAGCGGTGCTGTTTTTGGTTGGTTGTCCAATTCGTTGTGCATATTGTTCTAATCCGCATCTGATAGGGGTTGGTGATGGTGAATATGACCCCGACAAAGTTTTTGAATGGTTGCAGACCCGTGTTGGAAAGCTTGAAGCCGTTGTGTTTTCTGGGGGCGAAGCGTTAATGCAAGGAGATGCAACCATTGATTATATGCGTCGTGTGCGTGAATTGGGGTTTGCGATAGGCCTGCACACGAATGGTTTTTATCCAGAAAATTTAGCCAAGGCCAGTGAAGTTATTGATTGGGTTGGCATAGATTATAAAGCTAGCAAAACAAATTACGAAAAATTGACCGGTGTAAATATCGCATACGACCATTTAATAAAAAGTTTGGACGTATGGGCGAAAACTGGCAAACCGGCCGAGGTTCGCGTGACGTGTGATCCACGTTATGTGTCGCCTGATGATTTATTGGAAATCGCACAAGATGTGTCTTCGCGTGGGTTCAAGAATTTCGCAGTTCAAAAATATATCCCGCATTTCGAAGACGAGGAACATAAAACAACATCTGCCATGCGCGAGGCATTTTTCAATGATGCTGAATTACGTGAAAAGATAAACGCACTGTTTAAAACAGTAATATGGCGGGAATAAAAAAATCCCGCCATTTTTATGTTATTAGTTATTAAAACTTATCTACCCAGTGTTGCGGTCGCGCATGCGGCATTTAGTTCGTTGGCTACACGACGTTTTTCCGCAAAATATGATTCCAGACCAATCTGTGGTCCTTGGGCGTTTCTTAGGGCTTGCATTTGGCTAAATAATTCTTTGGCGGCAAGGGAGTCAAGTTTATTTTGTCCTATTGATGCCGTTATTCCTTCCTTGAATCTGCCGGGTTTCCCTTTTGAATCAGAAACTAATTTTAAATCAGATTTTATGAACGGAATTTCTTCTCCGTTTGGTCCGTATACTACAATGAGCATTTTCTCTTCCAGTTCATCATAAACAGGTTGGAACACATGATAATTCATACCACATAATGCGTCTTTTAAAGAAAATTCTACTGGGCCGCCAACCAATTCGTACAACTGTTGTCTTATTGGGTTTGTCGCGGTATAATTGGCCTTAATTGCTTTTTTTTGGCATTGTTTTTGATACAAATCGCACACCATGGAGTATGCCGCTGCACAAACGTCTTGATTGGGTTCTTCTTTGCCTTCTACTGTGAACGTGTAACATTGTTTGTTTTCTGGGTCATATTCCACGTGTATATATTCTGTCTTCTTTTTATTTTCCAACAAGTATATAGTATACTCACGACCGTTTTTACCGGGATCTATAACATAATTTTTACCTTGTAATGATTGTTCAATTATATTTTCCATCTGTAACATTTTTAACATCCTTTTGGGTTATTAGTACCCAGGAATATATACTATTTATTTGAAATGTCCAATTTTTATAATGTTTATTATATTTTGTAATACTGTGCCATATTTGACGATACATATTTCATCTGATGCGGCCAGGAAATCATCAATGGTCACATTGATATCTTGGTGACCGTCCTGGGTTATTTTAGTCGCATTTGCGTGTGCGATTTTATTCATTAATAAATCCAGGCATTTTTGCGCATTTATTTTTACGACACCATTAACCTCGGATAATTGGAAGTTAAATTTATCAAAATTTTTTGGTAATTTATTAATGTAAATATGTGCAAAGGCACGGTCATGCCATGGCGTGCCATTCTTTATTTTATCTTGGCGCCAAAATACAACTTCAATAGGCACAGCGTTTGTTACGTCTAGGTCTATGCCGATTTCTTCAGCTATTTCGCGACGAAAAGCGTCACGCACCGTTTCACCAGATAATACATGTCCCGATGCGGTTGTGTATAGTTTCCCAGAATCAGCCCGAATCTGAAAATATACATTGCCGTCATCATCATACATCCAACAATGTATTGTTTTATGCCACATGCCCTGGGCATGCACAATATCGCGGTTTTCAGAACCAATTTTATTCATATATTCGTCATAAATATCTAAAATTTCCATTATTATGCCTCCGTATTTATTTCTATTGTTTTATCAACTTTTATATTTTTTGCAAACATTTCGTCATGTGATACCAATAGTATTCCACCATGATATTGATTTAATGCGTCTTCTAAAATTGCGATGCTTTTAATTTCAAGATTATTTGTCGGTTCGTCCAGAATCAGTAAATCAGGTTGATTTTCACCACCTAAAATAGCCGCCAATGTGGCCTTTAATAATTCACCCCCCGACAAAACAGTAACACGTTTCATTGAATTGTCGCTACGAAACCCAAAGTTAGCCGCAATTGCGTGTGCATCGTGTTTTAATACATTTGCAATATCCATGATATTTTCAATAACAGTTTTGTTGCGATTCAACAGTGATAAATCCTGGTTCAGATATGCGATTTTACCAAACGTTTTGATGGTTCCTGAATCTGGCTTAATTTGTCCGCAAATCAATTTTAACAATGTAGATTTTCCAGAGCCGTTTTTGCCAAAGATGCGAATACGTGTTCCGCCATACATTTTAAAATCAAAATTATTAAAGATTATTTTATTACCATATGCAAAACCCAGGTTTTGAATTTGAATTAATTCTTTGCTGTAAAAAGGTTTATTTGGAATTGGAATTTTGATTTTATCGTCGTGCATTTGTTCTGTCAAAGATTGTTGCAGTGCGAGTTGCTCGTTAAGTTTCTTTTGAATAATTGCGCGTTTTTTTGCCTCGGTTTCTTGGCTTTTGCCTTTTAGTGCATTTGCTGCGATTGGACTTCGCCGCCCATTTGCAATTTCCTTGCGCTGTTTAGCCTCGTGATGTTGCCGGGTATTCTGGGCAATATTTATTGTTTTATTAAGGCGGGCAATTTCTTTTTGTGAATCGACGTATTTCGAACATATATTTTCTTGCTCCATACGTTTTTGTGTCATATAAAAATCATAGTTGCCGCCATAGACCCGCAATTGCCCATTTGATAGTTCGATGATTTTATCAACCTGTTGCAACAGTTCCCTGTCATGCGAAACGATGACCGCGCCACAGGGACACGAAAATAACCGGGCAAAAAATGTTGCCTTGGCATCAGTGTCCAGGTTATTTGTCGGTTCGTCCAATAACAAAATATCTGCACGGCTGTCAAAGGCACGTGCCAATTCACAAGATTGAATTTCACCACCACTTTTTGCATCATTGATGTTTATTTGATTAAGCATGTATACAGACGCATTTCGTGAAACCGCGCCCGAATCTGGCGCGATTTTTCCGGCCAAGATTTTTAATAATGTTGTTTTGCCACATCCGTTGTCGCCAATAATTGCGACTTTGTCGGAATCGTTAAAGGCAACAGAAACCCCGTCAAGCAAATTGCCTGATGAATCATAACCAAAAAATACATTTGATAAAGAAACAATAGACATAACAAAAACCTTAATGTTGTAGATGAATCAACGCACAAAATTGTGCGACCAATATAAAAAATACAACATTACATACGCATCGGTTTTTGTCCTTTGGTTTTATTACACACACGAATCTTAATATAAATAATTGCAAAAATCAAGGCGTTTGCGACATTTTTTATCATCAAAATTTTCCCCTTATATCGTTGACATGTCTTGCTGTATTCGCTAAAGTTTGCGTTAAAGAAAGAACAGGAAATGTTGTCAAATATAGGAATATTATCATCTGTTTTGTTAAACACCCTGATTATTGGTTCGGGATATGCGATTGTCGCTATGGCCTTTCGGTTGATGTTTTCTGTATCTCCGTTTTTTAATATGGCGTTGGGTGCATCGGTTGCATTGGGTGCGTATTTGGGTTATACGTTTTTGCCAATTATTGGATGGTGGGCGTATCCGTTGATTTTGGCTGGTGTGATTTTATTTACTTGGGCCCAGGAAGCATTTATTTATCGACCCATGCGTGGTTATGGGGCAAGTCCAATGGTATTATTGGTCGTGTCGTTGGGTGTTTATACCATATTTGAATCGGTCATTCATTTGATATTTGGACCGCAATATCAAACACTTGGAACGGTCGCGGAATTATCACAAATAGATTTGGGTTTTGCACATTTGCCATTGGTGCAGTTAATTATAATCATATTGGGGCTTGTGTCGCTGATTGGAATATATGTTTTGTTGCAAAAAACTTTCCTTGGTAAAGAAATCCGTGCGATTGCACAAAGCCCCGATTTGGCATACACAACCGGGATAAATATAAATCGTGTAATTATAATTGTGTCCATTGTTGTTGGTGCAATTTTGGGTGCATATGGCGTGTGTGTTG
>CAMYXE010000015.1 GCA_947303165.1 uncultured Pseudomonadota bacterium
GACCCTCACTGGACCCAGGCTGGTCGTGCTGGTCTTGCTGGTTTTATACAATTCATTGTATCAAAAATCGAACGCGCCAAGGCCGATGACTATTTCTATGGCCGTCTGCAGGCTGGAACATTTGACGCCGAAGATGCATCTGTGTTATCAGATTACTATTTTTCTATGGTAAATGACCCCAATGCATTTGCAGCAATGGGCCTTATCCAAAGGGGTGAATTTAATGCGATGAATTATGTTCATATTGGTTCATGGTCAAATATACCCCAGGCGTGGCTCGGGAAAGAAGCTTCTTTTTCCATGATGTTGGATTGGATTACCGAGGCTCAAATAGCCGTCGCCGCCAATTTGGCCGAACGCCAGAAACAAGGTGACCAAACTGTTATGATGGCGGACCCAATGAAAGATTGGTTAGAAGGCGCAGTAAATGAAGCACGCATGTTTGCGTATTCAAATCGTGCCATCGCGGAACTTACAAAACTTGCAAATACACCTTCAACCGAACGTGGATCTATTTTATCAACAATTTTAACTGGCCTTGCTATTTTCCGTAATGCAGCCGTTCGCAACAGAACATCGCATTCAGATTTTCATTTTGCCGATATGCGCGGAATGATTGACCCACGGGACGGCAAAATGAAACCTGTCACGGTTTATCTGTCCATCAATATGGTTGATGCCAAGGCATTAAATCCAATTACCGCCATGTTTGTAGAAACAATGTCAAACTTTTTATTGGCCAACAAACCCGGCCAGGTTGGACGCAGTGGCGAAAAAATGGGACCGTATCCGGTGTTATTCTTACTTGATGAAATGCCCAAGATGCAGAAAATGCAGGCGGTTATTCAGGGGCCCGATGTTGGTCGTGGACAAGAAATATCATATCTGTTTATCGGCCAGGATATTCACCAGATTCAGGAAAAATACGGTGCGGATGCTGCAGCAACAATTATTTCAACCACCGCCGCTAAGGTTATATTCCGTCAAAATGACCCAGATACCGCAGAACGTTTCGCACAAATGATGCCGAAAAAGATTACAACCGAAAAGAAAAAGGTCAAAGGCGCTGACGGGAAAGAGACAGAACAAGACGAAAAGAAAGAAGAACCGATATTTAGCAAGTTTGATATCATGAGGCTTAAAACAACAATCGGTGGCAAACCCGCAGAAGGAATTTTGCTTTATGAAGGTTGGTACCACAGACCAATAAAAATAGAAATCAGAATGTCGTTCAGTGACCCTGAATTTGCAAAATACAAAAAAATGGGCCGGTCAGCACCATTGCCAGAATTTTTAACTGCATCACATCACGCCATTTTGGAATATGCGGGAACCCCACGATTCTATAACCCGCAGACGAACGAATTAAAAGACTTAACACCGGTTACAAAATAGTTATATGCGAAAAATATTTAGATTTTTGCTTATTGCTTTTTTATTTACTGGATGCAGTGCAACCGTTGAATCGCGTCTGGATTCTGTTCGTAATAATTATATGACCGGCACCCCAGATACAAATTTTGAAGAAAAAAATAATCTTGATTTATTGATAACGGCGGATGCCTTGTTCCATCACGATGATATATCTAATGCAGACAAGGCATACGAAATATTCAATAAAAAAAATCCAGATATTGCCAACAATAAAAGTATGTTACGTGAAGCGGCGGCACTTGTCGGCGGTGCAAATGTCAATGATTATAAACCATATATGATGGATGGCCTGTTTGTGTCATATTATCAATTGTGGGCGGCATTGTTGGATGGTCGGTATAATGATGCCCGCGTAATAATTAATCAATCCTACGCGCGACAACAAGACATGTCACGCGCATATCAAGACCTGATTGAATCCAACCAAACAAAAATCAATAAAAATAGCGAAGTATATAATACCATTAAAAACGAAAATTCTGTATGGACAGCATATCGCGATATTATGAATCCAGCGCTTATGTATCTATCGGGTATATATTTCCTGGGGGTTGGTGAATTTTCCGATGCAAAAACATATTTAAAACGCGCAAATGGTATGGCACCAGAAAATGAATTCATTATCCAAGATTTGAAATTGGCTGAAAATAATAAAAAACCAGAAAATACAGTATGGGTGTTCATCGAAGATAGCTTTGCACCAAAGCTGACAGAAAAACGTATCAGCGTTCCAGTGGCATCAAAAAACGGGGTAACTACTGTCACTATTGCAATATCTGAACCACAATGTCTAAATGAGTATATAAAATTTGATAAAGCAAAAAAATTAGCTGACGTCGACGCAATGTTTATGACCGAATATAATGAATATCGGCTAAATGATGCATTGCGCGCTTTTACATCGGCGGCATCACGTGTTGTTTTACAAAATTCAATGTATAATTCACGTTCTGATGCGGCACCATTACTGGGGATTGTATCAACACTATATTCTGAATTCACAAATAATGCAGAAGTGCGCACCTGGGCAACTTTACCAAAGACAATATCTGTTATGCGATTCATAAACAATAAAAGCGGCTTGATTGAATTAAAATCAAGTGGTAGCGTTATTAAACGGGTGACTATACCAACCATCGGGAATCATCTGGTATATGTTCGCACAACACCAAACGGATTTGATATAAAAACAACAAAACTAAACTAACAAAGGGGAAAAATATGAAAAGAATTATGCCTATTGCATTATGCGCTGTGTTATGTGGCTGTGGCGGGACAACCGTTGTTGACCTGGACAACAATAAAGAAGTCGCAGAAATGCAAAATGTTATGGAACTGGAATATCGCGATTGGACAAAAACTGCAGAAAAGATGACAAAATCCATGTTGGCAAGTGGCGCATTTTCACGTGTAAAAAATCCTGTTATTGCTATGGGTGAAATCAAAAATGACACTATGCAAAGATTTGATACTGACATTTTAACCAAAAAGATTCGCACAACACTTATCAATTCTGGACGCGCCCAAGTCACCACGGGTTTCCAGAATAATGCACCCGCAGAAGATTCTACAACATACGCGGTTCGTAACACGCGTGGAAACGCCGAATATGACGCATCAACTATTGTTGGCAAAGGTACATTAGTTGCGCCAAACGTATCGCTAACTGGAAAAATGATTCAACGTAATTTGAAATTGGATTCTGGATGGTTCTCATCGGTTGACACCCGCGTAGAATACTATTTACAAATGACATTAAGTGATGTTAAAACTGGCCTGTCATTATGGGAAGACGAACAACCAATTATCAAAGAAGGCGACCATGCACCAACATGGTAAAAAATAACAATTCAAAAAGCCCCCAGCATAGTCGGGGGCTTTTTTTATGATTTCATTCCAATAGAATCACGTGTATTTTTTATCTAGTTTACAATCATGCAATATAAAAATTATTTTTGGGATTGTATGATTCTTGGTATGCACGATGCAATTGTGTCTATAACTGGACTAATAACAGGTTTGGTTTTTGCGTCCGCATCACCAAAGGTTGTATTATTAACTGGAATTATCGCATCTGTAAGTGCGGCATTATCAATGACCGCTTCGGAATATTTAGCCAAACGTGATGGAGATTCAGATGCCGCAATTTGGCAAGGTGCATCAACAGGAATCACTTTTCTATTCACCACATGTATGTTGTTAATGCCGTTTCTGTTTATTACGCAAACCCTTCTTGCGCTTGGTATGACATACGTTATGGGTGCGGCTATAATATTTTTCTTTAACTTTGTTAAATCCAGACTTTGTGGCACACCGTTTTGGCCACATTTTGCACGAATGATAACCGTTTGTATGATTGTCACCATTGTTGCGTTTTTAATCGGCGAAGGCGCCAAATTATTTTTAGGAATAGAGATATAAAAAATGCCCAAATGGGCATTTTTTAAATTTGTGGATTATCATCCAACATCGCTGAAAACGTCGCACATGCCACACGTTTGCCATTTACAAACGCAGTTCCATTGAATTTATGCAGTTTCATTTTTGAACCAACTTCTTCTATATGCAATTCCAAAGTATCACCTGGAACAACCATATGTGTAAATTTGGCATTCTCGATACTCACAAAATACCCCAACACGCGTCCACCATTATTTCCAATTGAATTAAGAATCGCAAAGCATGCGGTTTGGGCCAAAGCTTCGACAATCAAAACCCCTGGCATGATTGACTTTGCTGGGAAATGCCCTGTACACCAAAACTCGTCATTACGAACATATTTCACACCAATCGCGGTCTTGTCTGTAAATTCGCGAATCTCGTCCACAAGACGCATAGCGCCACGATGCGGAATAACAAGCTCTATACCCTGTGCATCTACCATTTTATACCCTTTTAATCATTCAAGTGTTTCTTAACCCATGCATAATGCCGCAAAAATTCTGTTCCTGGGGCCGCTGGATAACCCATGTGCTTTTCACCATCGGGCACATTACGAAACACTCCACTGTTTGCACCAATTTCGGCATCATTACCAATTTGAACACCATTAGCAACACCAACATGACCACCAAGCAATGCCCTGTCACCAATCTTTACACCGCCGGCGATACCTACACCACCCGCCAAGAAGCATTCTTTCCCGATAACAACCCCATGTGCAATTTGGCATAGATTATCTATCTTGGTGCCATCGCCAACCATTGTATCAGTTAATGCCCCCCTATCTATACAGGAATTTGCACCTATGGAAACACGATCACCTAAAACTACACGTCCAACATGCGGTATAAAGACATTATGTCCATCCTGGCGCGTATAACCGAACCCATCCTTGCCAATAGATGCCCCATTATGAATTATGCATTCTGAACCAATTGTTGCGTTTTCAATATGAGCGCCAGAATGAACAATTGTTCCACGACCAATTGTAACATTACGACCAATGTAAACATTTGGATATATTTTCACGTCAGGTTCAATTACTGCGCCACGTTCAATAGTTGCAAATTGTCCAACATAAACGCTGCGACGATTACGAAAAAATACGCCACGTTCTATGACCGCATCAGACGATATTCCGCGGCGAGGCGGTTCACGATATATCTCACCTAAAACCTTTACAATTTCACCGCGTGGACTTTTACAAACTAACAAAGTTGCCCCTTGTGGTGCATGTGATACCATTTCTGGCTGTAGCAAAATAACAGATGCGCGAGTATTTTCTAGAACAGACACAGGCAATATTTTAAATGCATTACTATTTTGTTCAGTGGAATAAAATGCAACTTGACCAGGACGCGCATCCGCAATTGGCGCAATACCATTAATAATGGTATCTGGATTACCACGCAGTTCCAATCCAAATTTTTCGGCCAATTCACCCGCGGTCATCTTTACCGCACGCCCAGCCAACCAAGATTTAATTATATTTAGCATGACAGCATTATAAACAAAAAAAATCAAAATAAAAGAGAAATTACAATGAAAATATAAATCCGCCAAAAACTGGCGGATTTATAAACCTAATTACAAACAAGATTAAAAACCTTTTGGCTTTACCATTTTCATAGAAGACAGTTTTTTATCCAACGCGTTTATAATTTCATCTGTGATATCAAGATTCTGAACATTCTTACCAGTACGCGCAAAACGTCCATCAATAACCAACGACAAATTCTTCTTCTCAATTACCGCTTCGATAATTGGATCCAGATGTTGTTCTTGGATTGTCGCCAGCGCCTTTTGGAACGATGTATCTATAGATTGTGCACGTTCAGTTAAATCACGTTGCAATTTTGTAACCTTGCCTTGATAGTCAACGACACGACGTTGCAAAGCTTCACGTGACAAAACATCTTGTGATTTTTCAATTTCTGCTTTTTCTTTTTCCAAGGCCTTTTGCTGTTTTTCTAATTCAGAACGTAATTTATCTTCGTATGATTCTTTTTGTTTGCGCAAATCTTTCAGCACCTTTGCATCAGATTGGATTGCATCCATACGAATTACCGCCATACGCAAATCTGCGCCATTTGGTGCATCTGCGGTAACTTCATTAATTGCCTCAGACGCACTTACATTTTTCTCGCAACCACGAAGTGCAAGCACACCAAAGATTGCAAGCGCAACCACAACTGCGGCAACAATCCCGGCCTTAACATATTTTTTTACAATTGGTGTTTCGTTATTTGTTTTTATCATATCTTTATCCTTTTTGTTATGTTTTACGCTGATACTATAGCAACAATATTTGTAAAATAAAAGAGAAAGTTATCAGTTATTATCGAACTGGTGAAATCCTAATTTCAACACGTCTATTGGTCAGGCGCCCCCATTCATCTTGTGCCGCAAGAGGTCGCGCGGCGCCACGTCCCACAACGAACATACGCGATTGTTTTATTCCATGTTGTGTTAAATATACTGCGACACGTTCAGCCATATCTAATGAAAAGGCACGCGCCGCGGTTGTATCGCGCATAGAATCAGTATAGCCCGCAATTTCTATGAATGTGGCATCATAGTTTTTCAGAATTTTCGCTATCATTGCCAGGTTTTCATCACCATCTGCAGATATTTCTGGGGCGTTTAATTCCATAATCGCATCACGCACCAATATAATCAAAACATCCGTCCCGATACGTTGCACAGACATTCCAGGGCGTCGTAACGCATCATAGAGTTTATATTCTAATTCTGACATATAACCCATTACCAATGCAGATTCGTTCTGATTTTTATCCCCATAATCCATTCCTGGTTTTTTTGCTACAATATCAGTAACTAAACGCCCCTCATCACCAAGGAATATTGGTTTTTTGGCAACCCTTGCGGTTTCTGTCATATCGGTAAAACTTACACCGTGCAAATAATTTCCCCATGTTGCGCGGTCTGGACTTTTGTATCCAGCACATGCTGCCAATAATATTGTTAAAAAAACAAAAACTTTCTTGTTCATATTATTTTGCAATAAATGTTATATCATTTTCAGATGCCGAAAGGCAACGGGTGTGCCCTGTTACACTTGTTCCATTAATAAACATGTCTTCGGCCCATGCAGGCGCCGCAGCGGCAAAAAAATCACATTCATTGTGCGACAATCCGTGCAATTTAATTTCAAACGTAGTGACATCCACCGGCCCTACTTCTATTGACCACTTTTTCCCCATTGGTGCCACATCAGATTTTATTGCACCAGATTTAACCAGATAATCCACAGAAACGCCCGTATAGTCACTGCGATTTCCCATCAATAAATTTACATTTTTTGCAACTTCGCGCAATTCCGCGGCGGCAATAGTATTGTGTTGATTATTACGAATAGAATTATAAATGCCTATGGCACTGGCCGTCATTACACCCGTGATGGCAAGCACCCCAATAATTTCTATTAACGTTCTGCCTGATTCTGTTTTCATAACACCCCCCTAAAAATTTTATTGTTTTGATATTCCAACAATTTCGGCATCTGCGAACAAAGACATAGCATCTGCAACCATCGGATCTGATTCAACATCATGTTCTATTTGTTCACGGACGGTTTGATTCTGACCAGATTTTTCTATTTTGTTTAGCGTCCAATTTTGACCAGTTTTTGTATTCAGCCAAATAATCAATTTCTTTTGAAATTCTGCATCATCGCCACGATCAAAATATGATATGCAATTATTTGTGATATCTGATATTTCTATATTCTTGGTAAAGTAAGAATAAAGCATTATTTCACGCGCGGCCTGCAGCGCATCGGCCAAATCTGTTGCACTGTTTATCGTGATAACATCTTGCTTTGGTGCTGGGGCAACGGTTGGCGCAGGATGTGAAGTATCAGATTTTTCCTGTTTTAATATTTCTGGCAAAGATGGCATATCGGCAATATGCATCAAACGCACAACTAACATATCAAAACATTGTTTTTGATTTACGGATGCCGCCATTTCAGACACAGATGCAACCATTACCTGCCATATACGTGAAAGCGTGTTAAGCGATACATGTTTATTTATTTCATTTATGCGCGCACGTTGGTCTGCAGTATACGGAACATTATCACCGACACTGGCACGCAACACTGGGTGCATACGCGTTGCCCAATGTGTCCATTCCATCATATCCATCAGCAACATAGTTAAATCTGCGCCATTCGTATAAATTTCATCAACCTTGGCCATGGCCGCCGCGACATTTCCCGAAAGTATAGTTTGCATAAAATCAACCACAACTCCGCGATCAGCGCGTTTTAACATATCCATAACCGCCTGTTCATCAACATGTCCTCCTGTCTGCGCAATCGCCTGGTCCAACAATGACAAACCATCACGCACAGAACCATCGGCTGCGCGCGCGAGTAATTCATTTGCGGCATCAGACAATTCAACTTTTTCTTGTTCGGCAATCCATGCAAAATGCGTCTTTAATGTATCAACCGGAACACGCACCAAATCAAAGCGTTGGCATCGCGATAAAATGGTCACAGGAACCTTGCGTATTTCGGTAGTTGCAAGAATAAATATAACATGTGCCGGTGGCTCTTCTAGGGTTTTGAGCAACGCGTTAAACGCACTGGCCGACAGCATATGGACTTCGTCGATTATATATACCTTGTATCGTCCATTTGTGGGTCTGTATTGTGCGGCATCCAATATTTCACGCATATTATCAACACCTGTATGTGATGCAGCGTCAATTTCCAAAACGTCAATATGTTGCCCCGCCGCAATCGCGCGGCAATTTTCACATTTTCCACATGGTGTTGCCGTTGGCCCATCGGATGACAAACAATTTAATGCCTTGGCCAAAATACGTGCCGTACTGGTTTTCCCTGTTCCACGAATTCCGGTAAAAATATATGCATGCGCAATACGACCAGTATTTATTGCGGTGGTAAGAGTTTTTACCAAAACATCTTGGCCGATTAATGATTGAAAATCCTGGCTGCGATACTTGCGCGCTAAAACCGTATAATTCGTATCCATACTAACTTCCTTTTGGCAAAAGCATAGCAAACATATATCAAAATTCAAGAACAATAACAAAAATCGATTGTATAAAAAATCCTTTTCTGCTAGAATTCATTTTGAACTGGACAAGGAATCTAGTTCGGGGCTGTCGAAAGCCTATAAAACACCGGTGCAATAGCATCGTAATCCATTGGATTTCCGTGTTTTTGCACCGTCACACAATCCCCGCAAATGTCGGGGTGCCTGTGGCAGATATATAAAAGCTATGGGAGTCATTGTGTTTTATGATTTTCGAACACCCCGACCGTCAAATTCCTTTGGCGGTTTTTTAACAGCATGAAAAAAATGGGGGGAAAATCGTGAAACGTTTGTTAATTTGCGCGATTATCGGGGTAATGTTTGGCAATACTGTTTTTGCAGCTCAGAATGCCACTACCGTAGAGGACTTTTATTATCATTGTGACACAACATTTGAGAATTCTTCACAACAAGTTACAACCAATGGTGCTATATCAGATCCTAATAAATGTATAAACACAAGTGGCCAAACTTGCCGTATATCGCCAACTGCAGTTTATTTGTGCCAATATTACCAACGTATGCAAGGAAATATGTTAGCAGAATGCGAAACAGATTGTGACGCAGCTGGCATACCGCCCGAAGAATGTGACTGTTCGAACGCCTCTAATGTCGTAGCGCCCAATTTTTGTACCGGAATCGATCTTTCTAGCACATATTATGAATCTGGCGCAACTGTGTGCCAACGTGAAGGCTATACCATATCAGATTGGCATAGTATAATTGGTGCCACAACCACTACTTATGGTACGGACGATGGTATGATAAAACAATATAATATAACCCATGTTGATGTTTACCCAATTTGGACAGCAAATGAAAGTGGGAATTCGGTAACTTCGATATTACCAACATCAACAACCTATGTTGAGGCCCAGGTTTCTGGTTTGCAAGATAATTTTGCCGGTTTGGGCGCAAATAAACTTATGACCTTTGGTTCC
>CAMYXE010000016.1 GCA_947303165.1 uncultured Pseudomonadota bacterium
CAACTGTGCGGCCCTTTGGTCCCATAGTAATTTTTACGGCGTTTGCCAATTTATCGACGCCAGCCGCAAGTTTATCTGTATCAAATACAATATCTTTTGCCATAATCTATACCCCCTTATTCAATAATACCCAAAATATCAGATTCTTTGATAAGAACATATTCGTTTCCGTCAATTTTGACTTCGTTTGCCGAAGATGCCCATTTTGCGAATAAAACTGTATCACCCGCCTTGACGGTCATAGGCACACGCACACCATGTTCAAATGCGCCATCTCCAACCGCAATAACGCGGCCACGGCTGGGTTTTTCTTTGGCGGTGTCCGGAATAATGATTCCGCCGGCGGTTTTATTTTCTTCTTCAATTCTTTGGATAAGAACATAGTTATTTAATGGTTTAAACATAACAACTCCTTTTATATACATACTATGCCGTTGCAGGAAATATAGAGCAAAAAAATGTGTTTTCAAGTGGGGCCAAGGTAAAGTTGCCTTTGGTAAAATATTTTATTGAATATACGGTGTGTTTTTTTGTAAAATTCCTCCTAGTTTAGCAAAAGGGGATTTTTATGTATGATTCAAATAATGTCTTTGCAAAAATAATTCGTGGCGAAATTCCATCAAAAAAGGTTGTTGAAAATGAATATGCTTTGTCTTTTTATGACGTAAATCCAATGTGCGAAAAGCATGTTTTGGTTGTGCCAAAGGGCGAATATGAAAATATTCTTGATTTCGCAAAACGTGCGCCCGCCGATGAACAGGCCGGTTTTTGGAATTGCTTTGTCAAAACGGCGGCGGCAATTGGTGTCGATGGAGAATTCAACGTTTTTGCAAATGCCGGATTGTCGGCACCACTTTTTAACCAGAGCGTTTTCCATTTTCATCTGCACCTTATTGCCGGTAAAAAAACGCCTGCGTGTATAGATTTGATGAAGGAAATGTTATGCGAAAAATAAACCTGCGTGTGATTCCGCGCGCACGGCAAAATAAAATAGAAGTTGATACTGATGGCATGTATCGTGTGCATATAACCGCCGCCCCAGTTGATGGCGCTGCAAATATCGCTGTTGTGCGTGCGATGGCGGAGTATTTTAATGTGCCAAAATCACAGATAAAAATATTGCGTGGCGAAACGTCACGCAATAAAGTTATTGAAATTCCCGGATAATTTACTTTTCGTAATTCATTATCTGTTTAAACAATTCATCTGGAGTATCGGCCACGTGCATATGGTAATCGTCAACACTTTCGATGAAACCATTATCCTGCATGGCAAGAAACATTTGTGAAAAAGATTCCCAGAATTTAGCCGTGTTCATAAAGAATATCGGTTTCTTGGATTCGCCGATTTGTTGCATTGTTAAAATGTCTGTAAATTCGTTTAATGTTCCGATTCCACCCGGCAAGATTATAAAGCCGTCAGATAGGTTATACATACGTTGTTTGCGTTCATTAACACCGGTCACAACCTTTACTTCGATTTCGTCGTGGGCTGGTTCTTGTTTTGCGACCACATTGTGTGTCGTGACGCCCAAAACAACCCCGCCATTACGCAGGGCAGATGTTGCGGTTGCACCCATAAGGCCGACATTGCCACCGCCGAATATCATTCTGATTTTATTCCGCGCAAGTAATTCGCCAACGCGAACCGCATCGCGTTCAAATTGTGGGTTTGTGCCAAATTGATGTCCGCAATATACCGCCAAAGAATTTAATTTGTGTGTCATTATTTTTCCCTTTATTTTTCGAAATTATATCATAAAATACGTGGGTTATGAACAAAAACTTTGCGGATTTTATGGGAAAATATGACCATCAAAAAATGGCCGTCGCCGTCAGTGGCGGTGTTGATTCCATTGCATTGTTGCATTGGATGGTCGAATTAAAGATAGATGTGGTGTGTCTGCATGTTAACCATTGCCTGCGCGCCGCCGCCGATATCGAGGCTGAATATGTCAAAACTACCTGTGAAAAACTTGGTATAGAATGCCATATTTTTAAATGGTGTGGTGAAAAACCTGAAACGGGCTTAGAAGACGCTGCACGCGTTGCAAGATATAAATTTATGACAGATTTTTGCCATGAAAATAATATCAAATATATTGTGACTGCACACCAGGCCGACGACCAAATCGAAACATTTTGGATGAACCTTGCACGTGGCAGTGGGGTTTATGGCCTTGGGGCTATGCGCGGGGTCGGTGAAAATGACGGTATTACAATTTTGCGTCCATTGTTGAATGTGTTTAGAACGGAATTAAAGAAATACTGTGATGATAATAATATCAAATATTTTTCTGATGAAATGAATTATGACCCGCACTATACGCGTGTCAAAATTCGTCAAAATCGTCATATGGTTCAAGATGCACTGGGGGTATCTGATGATAGGTTATTATTGGCTATTCAAAACCTGGGGCGTGTTCGTGAATCATTGGAAAAAAATGTTGAGTATTTGGTTAATCGGGTCATGAAAAATGGATTTGCGTTGTTTAATGAAACTTTTCTGTTTGACCTGAGCCCCGATATTAGGTTAAAGTTTTTCGGAAGCATCATTCAAAAAATTGGGGGGGACAGGTATCAATCGCGATTAAATTCGTTGACGGTGGCGCTGGATAAATTGCAGAACGATTGCAAATTTACGTTGGGTCATTGCACAGTGCGGCGTTTTCGTGGTCAGATTATTGTTGTTCCCGAAGGTCAAAAAACAAGTTTTAGGAAAAGACATGGAAAAAAATATTTTAAAAAATTTGAAAAAAAATAAACAACGCAAGGGTTCATCAATCTTTTTACTTTTGTTTGCGATATTGTTTGCGGTCGTTGTTGGGGACGCATTTATGTCGCACGATGAAAAGACCGTCGTGAATCCAGATGGTGTAATTGTGGCATCTGGCCCGGTGGAACTGTCTTTTTCTGATGTATTGCGTCGTGCCCCGGATATCAAGACGATGAAAATTCGTGGTGATGATGCAACGGGCTTGCTAAATGATGGAACAAAATATCACGCGGTTATGACATATAATCCTGAACTTTTGGAAAAATTTTCCAATGGTGGCACCGCGGTTTCAATTGACACATCCAAAGGCTGGATTGATTACCTTGGAACATGGGTGCCAATCCTTATGGGAATTTTATTTATTTGGTGGATTTTCCGTGCAATGCGTGGTGGCGCTGGTGGAATAGGGCGTTCGCTTTTGGGACAAAATCCAACAAAAATTGTGACAGGAAAACCAAAAACGACATTCAAAGACGTTGCCGGAATCGATTCGGAAAAACAAGAATTGATAGAGGTTGTAAATTTCTTGCGAGATAAATCAAAATTTGCGGCGGTTGGTGCGCGTGTTCCACGTGGTATATTACTTTCTGGTGAACCTGGGTCCGGTAAAACATTACTTGCACGCGCCATTGCGGGCGAGGCAAATGTTCCATTCTTTGCCGCATCGGGCAGTGATTTTTCCGGAATTATCGTTGGACTTGGTGTTGCCAAAATCAAAGAAATTTTTGAAATGGCAAAACGTAATGCGCCATGTTTGCTGTTTATTGATGAAATAGATGCAATTGGTCAACGCCGCAGCCAGAATTCTTTTAATGACCAGGATCGCGAGCAAACATTAAATCAATTACTGATTGAAATGGACGGATTTTCCAATGAAACGGGTATTATTGTTATCGGTGCTACGAATCGGCCTGATATGTTAGATCCCGCACTTTTGCGCCCAGGGCGTTTTGATCGCCAGGTTTATATAGACTTGCCAGATATGAACGGTCGTCGCGAGATTTTGGAATTACATGCGAAAAAAATCAAAATGGAAAAAGATATCAACCTTGGGGATGTGGCGCGTGGGACAACCGGATTTTCGGGGGCTGATTTGGAAAACTTGTTGAACGAGGCCGCGTTGCATACCGTCCGTGTTGGACATAAAATGGTTGCCCAAGATGATATGGAAGAGGCACGTGACAAATTAATGATGGGACCGCGCAAGATTCGCAAAATGCGCCCACAAGACATTAAACTTACCGCGTATCACGAGGCCGGGCATGCCTTTGTCGGAACAATTTATTCTGATATAACCGACCCGATTCACAAGGCAACGATTATTCCACGTGGGCGTGCGCTGGGGATGGTGCAACACTTGCCGATTGATGACAAGGTGTCTATGTCTATTGACGAAGTGCGTGCGAATTTGGCCATTGAAATGGCGGGGCGCGCATCCGAAGAAGTGTTCTTTGGTCCAGATAAAATTACCACAGGGGCCGAGGCTGATATTGCGATGGCAACACGTTTGGCACGTCGTTCAATTACAACCGCGGGTATGTCGGAAAAAATTGGTATGGTGGCGATTAATCAGGTGCAAAGTTTTGGAACACGTGTTCCGTTGGAAACGGCGTCTGAAAAGACCGCAGAGATTGTTGATGCGGAAATCAAACAATGGACGGATAAAGCATATCGCGATGCGATGCATATCATTACCAAGAACAAGGCGACGGTTAAAAAATTGGCCGAAGAATTGTTAAAACGCGAAACGCTTACCGGCGAAGAAATCAAAGAAATTGTGTCGGGCAAATCGGACAAAAAGAAAACCGCCAAAAAGAAAACCGTTGCAAAAAAATAAGTTTGAAATTTTACGTATGGACCCTGAAAACACCAATTCTGTGTTGGTGTCGTCGGGTGACGATTGTGTGATTTTTGATGCGTGGGGGCGCGCGGATGATTGGAACAATTTGTTAAATTCACGCGGATTAAAATTACAGGCAATTTATGCAACGCATGGGCATGATGACCATATTTCCGCCGCCCGGGAATTGGCGCGTCGACATAATGTGCCATGGTTTATGAACAGGGCAGATTTACCATTGGTCCTGTGGGGAAATCAGATTTTGGATTTTTGGGAATTGCCACGAATTCCCGATGACTTTATCGAACCAAACGATTTACAACCCGGGCAAACAAAAATACTTGGTGATATAGATATGGAAATAATTGCGTCGCCCGGTCATTCGCGTGGTGGTGTTATGTTTTATTTCCCGGAATATAAAATACTGATTACTGGTGATACAATTTTCCGTGACGGTGTTGGCCGCACAGATTTGCCGGGGGGAAATATGGACGACCTGCGGCAATCTATTTCCAATTTATTTGCACGTAATTTACCCGATGATACATACATTGTCCATGGTCATGGAAATGATTCTATGATGGGCGATATTAAGGCCATGAACTTGACATTGTAATAAATAGTGTTATCCTTTTCGGAAAGAACTCGTAAGAAAAAGGATACAAAATGGCACAAGATTATAAACAAGAAATAAGTCGTGAAATTCAAAATTTGGTGCTGAATTATCCTATGCGTGCAATTCGTTCGTCCACTGATTGGCTGATACTAACAATCGGTTTTTTACAAATAGAAAAACTTGATTGGCAATGGCAACCAGATACTAGCCGTGTACGTCTCAACACCGTTTTAGAATACGACCCGTACCATTATAAGTCCCCGGCACCTTGGAATAAATTTAAAGGTGAATTTAAGACCACAAAGTATGGATTGAGCGTACGTGAAAAGCACTTGACGGTTGCATCGTATGAACCTTTATTTGAACAGAATACGAACCTACAAGAACAGTCCAATATAATGTGGACAGAAGCAGAGAGAATGAAAAAGTCTGGCGCCAGAACGTGTAATAACGGAATAGAAATTGCCTTGGAATCCCATTGTACGATCCGGTTGATACGTTGATGAAACAAGCGGGCCAGGCATTTACGAGAGGTATACGTCAAAAAGTGGCTGATTTGGAATCGCGCGGCGTTAATTATGATGCCGACAAAGTGTGGGATGCTGGTGTTCCTGTCACGCCAGATATAGTAAAAATTTTAAAATCTTTGGCTACTGGTATGTCAGCAAAATAAAATCAAAACCCCGAAGAAATTCGGGGTTTAATTAAAATGTAAATACTAATACGCGTGCGATATTGCTAATATCGCGTTCTGTGCGGACGAATTTCCAACCTGCGTTGTGAAATATCTTTTTAACGGCGGTTTGTTGACCCGCACCGATTTCAAGGTATATGTGGCCGTTCGGTTTTAACCAATTTTTTGCATTTACTGCGATTTGTTCGTATGCGGCAAGTCCATTATTTTTTGCATACAATGCGCGTTTTGGGTCGTGCATCGCACCCGCGTCCACGCGTTTGTCACCGTATGCAATATACGGTGGGTTTGAAACAATTGCATCAAATTTTTCTTGTGTCAGGTTTTTATTTGCAAATGAACCGCGAACAATTTTTACCTTGGTGATTAAACCATGGTTTTTAATATTACGTTTTGCGACGCGCACCGCACCACGTGATATATCAACCCCGATACCTGATGCGCCATAAATATTTTTTACCAGTGCCGTAATTATACATCCTGTGCCTGTCCCCAAATCTAATATTTTGGGGTGCGATGGATTGTCGGATATAACCGCGGATACTAATGTTTCGGTATCTGGCCGTGGATCCAGTGTGTATTTATTTGTATAAAACGCCAAACCATAGAACCATTTCTTGTGAATAATTTTTGCAACCGGCACACCGCGACGCAATTTCCCAGAAATAATCAATACCCGCCACCATGGCAGATATTTGATATTATCTGTGATAATTCGGGCCGCGCGAATGTCGCCCGCATTTTTAAAATGGTCAAATGCTTGATTTATTGTCATAAAACTATTATAATAGACGCCATGGAAAAAGCAAAAAATATTATTTTATCAAGGAAGGTTGTCCGTTCTGTTTTGTGGTTAGCTGGTATTTTGGTGGTGGTTGCCATCGTGTTGGCAATCACTTTTAAACCGCGGACTAATAAAGATGTGGTGCCGGTTGTGCCGGACAATACCGTTGTGGTAAGTGTGGCGTCTGGTGATACTCTGTCAAAAATATTATCGGCCCAGGGTATCGGAGGCACGGATATTAACAAAATTGCCGATGTTTTAAAGACCAAGGCCGGAATAACCGGTCTGCGTGCCGATAGGGACAAAATAGAATTTATGCGTGAAAAGGGTCCGGATTCCGCGGTGTCGAAAATAACTGTTGTGCCGGGACCATGGCGTCGTGTGGAATTGACATGTGATGATGGTGGAATATGGAATTGCAATGCAATTGATATTGAACGTGATACGCGTCTCGTTTATCGCCAAGGGGAAATTTTAGATGGCGATAGTTTTTACCTTGCAGGGATGCGTGCCGATATACCCGCCGGTATTTTGGCCGAGGTTTATGATTTGTTGGCGTTTGAAATGGACTTTGAACGTGATGTTCGGGCGGGGCAAAAGTTTTCTGTCGTTTACGAAGAGAATTATTCTGATAATGTAAAAATAGATAATGGCGCGGTTGTGGCGGTTTCTTTTGATGCGTTGCGCGGTAATGTAAAAATGTATCGTTTCCGCAAGGCGGATAAGTCGATTGGATACTATGATCCAAATGGCAACGGCGCAATAAAATCTCTGAAACGTACACCAATTAATAATGCCAAAGTGACAAGCAGTTTTTCAACACGTCGTAAACATCCTGTCCTTGGGTTTACACGCGCACACAAAGGTGTCGATTTCCGTGCGCCAACTGGGACACCAATTCCATCTGCGGGGGCGGGACGTGTAGTTGCACGTGGATATAACCGTGGGCATGGTAATTTTATCAAGATTCGTCATAATGGTTCGTTTGAAACCCTGTATGCGCATATGTCAAAGTTTGCAAAAAATGTAAAGGTTGGAACCACTGTTAAACAGGGGCAAATCATTGGTTATTCTGGTTCAACAGGTTTGTCGACCGGTCCGCATTTGCATTATGAAATTATCAAAGACGGCAAGCATGTTAATCCTATGACTGTAAAATTGCCGGCGATTAATAATTTGGACGCTGTGAACAAGCAGAAGTTTTTGGAATATCGTGAAACACTGGACAAGGCCATAGAGGAACTTGTTAAAAATCCAAAGTCGTTTATTCAAATGTAAGTTTTATTTACCCCAAAATGGTGCGATTACATAGTCTGCACGCAATGGCACGGAAATTTTTGTAATGTTTTCCATCAAGTTTTTGATTTGTTTTGCGAAAGTTTCCGCCATATCGGTGTCACATTCAAATACCATTTCATCATGAACCTGCATAATAAGTTTTATTTTGTCGCGGTTGGGAACGACAATTTCGTTATATACTTTGACCATTGCGGCACGCATTAGGTCTGCCTCGAATCCCTGAATTGGTGCGTTAATTGCGGCACGCATGGCATACGCGCGCATACGTGAATTTTTAACATCAGGCAATTCTATGCGACGTCCCCATGGGGTATATACGCATGCATTTTCTGATGCGAATTTTTTTATAGAATCTATATAGTTTTTAATTTCAGGTAATCCCGCCAGGTATGTATTTATAATCTCTTGTGCTTGGGTGCGCGATATGTTTAATTGTGCCGCAAGTCCGAATGATGAAATACCATATATGATTGAAAAGTTTACCGTTTTGGCGGCACGACGCAAATCCTTGGGCACGATGGTCGATTCGGGAATATTAAATATTTTGCGTGCAGTTTGTTCATGAATATCATTGCCGGCAATAAATGTATCTTTGAATGTTTTTATATCGGCAACATCGGCAAGCAAGCGCAATTGTATTTGTGAATAGTCAACAGCAACCAAAACGCGGTTCTTTGGCGCAACAAAGCACTTACGGATTTCTTCGCCAAGTTCAGTTTTGACCGGTATGTTTTGCAGATTTGGATCACGACTGGACAGGCGGCCAGTATTCGTACTGGTTTGCAAATATGTTGTATGTATACGTCCGTCAACACCAATCTGGTGGGGCAGGGCGTCTGCGTATGTACCCGCGAGTTTTGCGATTGAACGCCAATTTAATATCTTTTCGATTATTGGATGATGTTCTATTAAATCGTTTAATGTATCTGCATCAGTGGAACGGCGTTTGTTTTCTGGCATATGCATTTCATCAAACAGAACAGTTGCCAATTGTTTTGGACTCGCAATATTAAATTCATGGCCCGCCATTTGCCATATTTCGGCACTTATGTCAGTAAGTTGCTTGTGAAACACGCCTGATAGTTGATTAAGGCGTTGTTTATCCACCAATACCCCATCGCGCTCCATCATGGTTAAGACCATTAGCAATGGTCGATCGCACGTATCGTACAATTTTGCGAGTTTTTCGTTCGCATCCAATTGTGGCCGCATATATTTATACAGTGCCATTGTGACCGCGGCATCTTCAGCGGCATATGGATACGCAGTGTCAATAGGTAACATATCAAAGTGCATATCTGCGTCACGCGTTTTTGGTGGAAACAGTGACGCAAATGTTATATCGGCATGATTTAAATATTTTAATGCCAATTCATCCATACTGTGCGAATGTAGTGTTCCATGCAACGCATATGAAATCAGCATAGTGTCATCAATTGGCGATATCTGTTCGATGCCCCAGCCTTCGTTCGCCATTATATGCAGGTCGTATTTAATATTATGTCCAACCTTGGTAATTTTTTTATTGGTTAGTATCGGCCAAATTTTTTTGTATAAATCTTCAACAGATATCTGATTTGGTGCAAACTCTGACGAACCAAACAAATCACCGTTTGATGTTTTGTGTCGCAAAGGTATATAAACCCCATGCGTTTTATCCACAGACAAAGACATACCAACCATTCTTGCTGTCATTGAATCAAGGCCGGTGGCTTCAGTATCTAATGCAATAACATCTTTGACGGTCCCAAGGAATTTTTCCAATTCATCAATCGTAGATATTTTTTCAACTGTGATTTTTAATTCATCATTTGTTGGTCCACTTTGGAACACCG
>CAMYXE010000017.1 GCA_947303165.1 uncultured Pseudomonadota bacterium
AAATGCATATGTGGAATGGCAAATAGGCTATGATACGATTATCGGTAACGATGAAAAAGAAACAAAGTTAAATACAGATGACTGCATTTTTGTTGGTGCCAATGGAAAGCGCAAGCATCCGTATGAATTGTCAGAAATAGCATATTATATGTGCAAAAATGGTATAATTACCGAGGCTGAATTGGATGCCGTTTATAATCGTATTTCAAATATAACAGAATTCTTACAGGATAAATATCCAATCAAATCTCACAAAGAAGATCCTGTAAAAATAAATGACATTTCTTTTTTGTCTTCTTCTACCAAATTGCCAACTTTTATAACGACAGTGGGTGGAAGCCAATTAGCTATTGAAATAATGATACAGAAACAGCAATATGCTACCGGAACACAAGCGATGTTATATCTTGTTGTGCCGGTTATAGCTTTTGATAATAGTCGTGATATCGTAAATCATACTTCGGCAGAAACAGAAAAAGGCGTTCTTTCTTTTGATGTGGCATCAAAAGAATTGGTTTTTGCTTTGTTGATTTGTTTTGGTATGTGCTCAGTGTCTCACAACCACGATATTAAAGAAATTATAAAAGTTATCCGGAGGAAGGCTTTTTAATTTCTTTTTTCCACAATGCTGCCATTTGAAATAATTTGTGCTGGATGCGGCGGAGCAACCACGTCTGCCGGCAGGTTAGGTTGCCGTTGTTAGTTCTGCGTATGGCGTTCTCTAACTCGTGCAATGATCGACATGCCGCAAAGTAGAGCATAATAAAATCTGTTTTATTACTGGGCTCAATTTCCCAAAAATGTTTGTATTTCATAGACAATCCTTTTAAGGTTGTCGCATTCATCAATATTTTTCGCCGAAAGTCCAGTCATTTGTTCCTTCTCTCGCAAATAAATATTTTTTGTGCTGATATAACAAATGTATAACGGTGACAGACTTCCGGACGTTCCGTATGTCACCCATTTTTGGAAGTTATGAAAGCCTTGTAAATCTTGGTATAGCGGGTTTGCCAGTAATTGAAAAAATCCCGTATAACAAATGTATAATTTTTTGATTATATTTGGCTGTATTCTGGTGTTTTTGGGTCGTATTTTTTCTGAAAATGTAAAGTGGTTTTTGGGATAAAAAACACCACAAACACGCGGGTTTGTGGCACTAGATCTTGGCTCGGGCAACTGGACTCGAACCAGTGACATACGGATTAACAGTCCGTTGTTCTACCGACTGAACTATGCCCGAATAACGAGGCATATAATATACTGAAAATCCGCACAAGTCAAGGACTTTGTGAAGATTTTTTATCTACCCTAGTAATCCGCCTTTTCGGGCAAAAAACGGCTTCGTGTAAACCACGTGTAAAACGTAAAAATCAAGACAAAAATATTTGACTGTTTTTGCTAATACACCCTATTGGTGAAATCAGCGGAAATTTTGCCCGATTAGAGAAGTGACATTGGAAACCAGTTTGGTTCAATGAGAACCGAACAAAGGAGTCCGATATGGAAATACAAAAATTATTAACAACCAAAGAGCTTGCTAAATACCTGGGTATCGGTGAGTCAACACTTTTGCAATATAGGTTTGATGGCACAGGACCAGCATATATCAAGTTGGGCCACCTGGTCCGGTACAGAATATCCGATGTAGAGGCCTGGTTAGCAAAAAGAACAGAACAAGCAGAGAAATAGTCTTATTCGCTGGACTTGTGGTTTTTATTCGGTATGTGTTGTGTAGCAAAAATGTAAACAAGAGGTAAAACATGCGAGTAATCTGGCAGTGTACCAAGAAACAATTTAAAGAGGGTTGGCTTAAAACTTTGGTCAACACGCATAATATGCAAATTACAGATGGAACAATCCCTGGACTGTATTTGAGGTATTATGCCGGTACAAACAGGATCAGTTTTTATCTGGCCTACCGCAGTGCAATGACGAGAAAGCATCGCAACATCCTTGTTGGAAAATACAGCGATTTCAAATTGGAAGAAATAAAAGACAGAGCAATCAAGATCCGACAGATGCTGGCCACCGGAATAGATCCAATCGAAGAACAGGTAAAACAGAAAAAGAAAAAAGAAGAAGAACTGGCGACACGAGTAACTGTGGATCAAGTATTTGAAGAATATATGGAAAAGTATTCCAAGATTTACAAAAAACCAAGTACCCAGTATTCAGACGGCAAAGAATATAAAGGTTATATACAACCAAGGTTCGGCAGCATGTACATAAGAGATATTGAAGAAAAACATATTGTGGATGCGTACACCGAATGGGCCAAAGCAACATCGTTTTCAACAGCCAACAAAACCCTATCGTTATTTTCAAGTATGTGGGATTGGTCCGAAACTTATAAGTACGTGCCAAGGGATTGCAATCCATGCCGACACGTTAAAAAAGGCTCCAATGAAAAATTCAAAGCAACGGTGTTGGACATAGATGGATACAGAAGATTATTCAAAGCCCTGGACGATGGGATGAACCACCCAGGAAAACACGCAAGAATGTTTCGCGCGTTAAAACTGCTGGCATTAACCGGATGCCGTTGTTCCGAAATCACAGATCTGGAACTTGACGAGGTCGCACTGGAAGAAAAACGCATCCATTTAAAAGACAGTAAAACAGGTGCCAGAGATATAAAACTGTCAGATGCGGCAGTGGCGGAATTAGAGATAGCGATCAAAGAGGCAAAGAAAGCAAAAAGCGACAAATATGTCTTCCCTGGCGTACTTGATAAAACCAAGCCGATATCAAACGTAACAAAGCCATTTAATTGGGCATTAGAGCAAGCAGGACTGCCACACATGCGAATCCACGATCTGCGACATTCATTCATCACTATGGGGGCCAACCTGGGCGAAAATATGAACGCAATGAAAGATGCTGCAGGACACACCAAACTAACCACTACGGAAATGTACACGCATGCAGCAGATAAAAACACATTTGCAGCGGTAAATAACATAGCTGCGGCCATATATGAATAAGTGTCTTATTCGCTGGACTTGTGGATTTGTTCGGGTATGTTGTGTGTAAACAAAGAGGTAAAAACATGAGAAAACCAAAGAAAAACATATACTTAGCTGCGCTGGCACATGCCATAAGCACAGACAGCGGATTAGACAAAATCTGCAAGGTCTTAGGTAGCAAATACGTCACCGAAAGCAATGCATATTGTTGGCTTGAAGATGGACGTACTGAAAGGGAAATCGTGACCATGTTACGCAAGATCGGGTACGACATCCCAGAGGGCTTCCAGGGATCCGAAGACATCAAGTTTGACTGCACAATACAAGAGGACTAACCATGGGATCAGTAAATAAACAATTTGGATTTTACGGAACAGTGAACAACGAGTTTGATGACGAAACCACAGAACGTATTTGGAATCTGATGATGACAAAGTTGAAAGAAATGTACCCGAACAAATCAGAAGACGAACTGGTGGAATTCCTGGATTCAAGAACCGGAAGACACTTTGCGGACGACCTGTTAAGCGATCCACAAGGGATAACGATGGGTGTGTTGATGTTGAAAATAGCAATGCTGAACAAACTGAAAATGGCACCATGGTGGGGTTATTACAATGGCATTACACCAGCAGTGGCAGTATTAGATAAAAGCATTTTGTTCCGGTCAGCAATCAAACACGAAATGCGAAAAAAAGAAATTAGAGAACTTGTAGCAAGTGTTGTTGGATGCGGATTGGACAAAGTATGGCAGACACCAGAAATGTGGTTGGAATCCGAAAACACCACCACACAAGAAATGCACCTTATGTGGGGGTACATTCAAGACGTATTGAACAAAAGGACCAAACATGGACACAATCGAAACACTAAGACAGAAACTGCAACGTGCTGAACAGCATAGACCAGCAGAGGCAAAGTACCCAACAGACCTTATGATAGACATCAGAGGGCCACAGGGAAACGTTTTCTACCTGTTTGGGATAGCAGACAAGCTGACAAGACAATTGGCACTGTCGGACGAAGAAATCAACGAATTCAAACAAGAACGAGATGCACAGACAACGTACCAAGGACACCTGGACTTGATGCGGAAATGGTTTGGCATCGTATTCATAGGTGGCAAAGATGACGAATAAAAGCTTATATGCGGCTGCGCTGGACAGTGAATTACACCATTGTGAATCACTGGGCCAATTTTGCGATTTATTTGGCGGTATAGAGCCAGCATTTAAATGGATGCACCAGAAACACACAGAACAAGAAATAATCGCTGTGTTGAGAAAATTGGGCTATGAAATACCAGCGACAGTCGTTGGATCAGCAAGAAAGAAATTCTTATGCAAAGCAGGACTATAATGACATACAAAAAGACACTTGAAAAAGAGATCCGGAAAAGCGAAGACAGCATGATGGATAACGCAACCGAAATGCTAGAATGTTCGCAATACGAATTAGGATACCAAGACGGAATCAAATTTGCACTGAACGCATACAAGAACTATGACGAAATGTACCAAGTAGTAACAGCCGCAGCAGAAATTGCCAACCGGTTACGAGTAAATAGGAACCAGGCAATAACAGAATGCAACAACCAGGGATTCAAACTGACCAGGATAAGCAAAGACAATAAAACATTATATGCACATTTTATACACCGGAACAAAGAACGCAGGATCCGGATCAAGATAGACGAAACAGGCACAACAGTGACTTATAATATACCATAAGAAACTATACCTAGGACAAAAATCATAATGGGAGGGAAAGTAGCCAAATTATAACATAACCAGCAGAAAAATCAAGCAACCCAGGCAAAAATAAAAATGATGCAAAGATAAAAAACATATTGTATTTTACAATTGAGGAAAGGAGTTACCCGATTGGGTGACCCTTTTTTCTTTTGAACCACACAACAAAAGGACGTTCATGACTGGGTTGGACATCCCTATAGAATTTATGAATATAGAGGAATTGGCTCGGCGTTGGAAATGTACACTATCAACAATAGAATCATTGGCCGAAACCGATAAATTAAAATTCTGTTTGCGACCTGCGGCATTAGAGGTTGCGCTGGCAAGAATACCATTAGAACGATACAGCATAATGGTCCGAAGATTAGCCAGCATGTACATAGACCATAGATATGTGTATCTGATGTTTAAAGACAGAGAACACAAAATTGAAATAGCTCGCATCGGCAATTACGATGTGAAAGAAATCCTAAAAGATCCACTGCGTGTGGATTTTTTTGATCTCGTAATTCCTATAAGCCAGGTAGAAGAATTTGAGTTTATATACACCAAACCGGATCAGAAAAACTACGAATTCAAATTATTGTCTGATGATTTTTCGTGTTTTATTTGGCGTGGTCGTGAATACAAATTTGGAACAACCCAGGCGAAAGTAATACAACGTTTGTGGCAAGCAAGAGAAGACGGCAAACCATGGGTTTATGGTAAACATATACTGAATGATATAGCAGCAAGCAGTGATCGAATATCAAACATATTCAGCCGGAACAAGTACTGGCGAAACATCATCAAATCAGACGGTGCCGGAAAATACAAATTGAACTTGCCACCAAAAGGAACACCATTATTGGTCTGCAATTAAAATATCAGCCAAAGCAATTGGTCGCTTTTTATGAGCATACTGGACGATTACACCCCTGACGGTACGATCCACAGTATCATACGAAATGATATACTTACAGTCTTTGCCATCGAGCGAAACATTCAAAGCACGCACCCCAGGATTTTGCTCAATCGCTTCATCAATTTTTAATCGTATAAAATCTCTCGTAAACTTTTCCATGCCCAAATCATAGTAAAAACATACGATTGTTGCAAGAGTTTGATTACAGCCAGAGCATACACCGAGCATACACTGAGCATACACCCAGCATACAATGTGTATACACCCAGCACCCCCTAAACGAAAAACTGCGGCATTTTATGCAGCAATCTTCCCACAATGTCCTCACCGACAAACTGTAAATATCTCCCTAGAGTAAAACCATAGCCAAAACGATAAAGAAAGGAGTTTGGTATGGAAAACATCATATTGTCTAAGGATCGATTTACGGAAGATGAACTGGCTGCGTATTGGGGGGTAAAACGCAAAACGTTACAGAAATGGCGATCATTAGGAATCGGACCGATATACATCAAGATCGGGGCCAGAGCTGTATATCCAAAAGAGGCAGTACAAGAATACGAGCAAGCAAGAATATTTGCTGGATGTGGAAAACGCATACAAATCAAAGGGGCAGAAGATGACAAATAATACATCAATCTGTCCTACATGCGGACGTAAAATCACAGAATATAAACACACAATCAACAAAACATTGGTTGCAGGTTTGGCAAGATTAAATGCGTTGGGTGGTCGTGCCAGAATAGACAGAATGGGATTGGACTATACGCAATTTACAAATTTCCAAAAGCTAAGATATTTCGGTTTGGCAATACCAACCAATGAACACAGCGAATGGCAAATCACAGAACAAGGTGTTTGGTTTTTACAAGGCAGAATTCAAATATCAAGATTTGTGATAACCAGGAATGCAAATGTCGTTCGTAAAAGCACAGAACTGGTTTTTATAAATCAAGTAAAAGATTGTGTAGATTACAAAATCGATTGGAAAGAACAAGCAAGACAACCAAACTTATTCGACAAATAAGGATACGATATGAAAATACTATTGGATCCGAATATCGCAGTTTTAATCAAGGATATGTCAGATGCAGAATGTGCTGAGATACTGCGGTGTATATTTGAATATCCAAACAGAGATTGCGAAATAGGACTTTGGAAATACATCAAGACACAGATAGATCGTGATGCTCAAAAGTATAAAGAGAAATGTGATCGTGCGCTGGCATTGGTAGAAAAACGCAAAGAAACAGACACGAAATCGTCAACGAAATCGTCCTCGATATCGTGTATGAAATCGTCAGTAATAGTAAGTAGTAAAGAAAAAGATATTGATAAAAATATTGATATTGAAAAAGAAAAAGATAGTAGTATTGCTGCCAGAAATGTTGAAAATTCGGTAAAACTTGTTGAAAACCATGTTGAAAACTTTTTAATCAATGAATATTTCAGTTTGCAAAGCATAGCACAAGTATTCCCAGATTTCGCAATTTGTATAAAACCTTTATTGCCAGCAATAGTTACACGAGCAGAAAGAACATTAAAACAAAAACGTCAAGGACAGCGATTGACGATGAAACAGATTTTAGAATGGGTAGAACAAGAACGTGTTTTTTATCAACAATCACACAATAAGGATAAAGCATGAGTACAGAACAAAAAAAGTGGGATGTAGAGAAAGTAAAGTACTGGTTAAGAATAGCGGTGTTGGTCGACAAGGCATTGCCGCCGGTTATGCCACCAAAAGTGTCCGGCCAGAAATGGGATATCCTAAGAGAGTGGTATGAATTGTTATGGGATAAAGACATAGAAGATGTGAGAATGAGATTGCAGCCAACCAATGAGCAAGTATCAATGTGGGAAGAAGTAGTTTTGCGCTGGTTTAAATTGATAGACAGCGATAAAGATAAAAAAATTATATGGTTACATGCCTGCGGAATTAGCTTTCCAAAAATAAGCAAAAAAATAGGACTAAGTCGTCAAACAATCATAGCCAGGCATAAAGTGGCCCTGGAACGACTTGTTGATTCATTAAATAATCTGTAGGGAAAAATAGCGCATTTTTACATTGCGTTCATAGTTGTATAGAGTTAAATAAACCAAAAGAGAAAACAGTAAAGAATCTTTGCCTTTACTGTTTTGCAAAAAAAGCATAATATTTTCGATATAATAGGACAACGATATACGAACCACCGCAAAGGTGGTTTTTTAATACGCAAAAATGGCAATCATTAAACTTGAATTATCATCATCGGATAACGATAAGCTGATGACCCTATGCGAAAAAGATGTCCTATTTACTGCTGCGAAATCATTGACTCAAACGGCACAAAAAGCACAGGAACAAATACAACAGCATTTGCATTCCACCTTTGTGTTAAGAAAACCGAATTTTGAGAAATCGATCAAAGTGCGGCCAGCCACCAAAGAAACACTTCAAGCAAGTGTGTATACGATGGCAGGCTTTGCAACATTGCAGCAAACAGGCGGTAGACGTATCGCAAAGACCGGACGGTTAGCAATTCCGCAGTACGATGACCTGCGTGAAATAAAAGCCGTCCGGAAAACCAATCAACCGGAATCATTTTTGATGAATCTGAAATCCGGTGGACTGGTTATCGCACGAAGAAAGAACAAAGACATTGAGATTTTATATCACATTAAAAACGTTGCGCTGGTTCCAAAGAGATTACAGATGCTCGAAATAGGAACGGAAACAGCACAGAAAGAATTCCCTCGCATATTTTCTAAGAACTTACAATAGGTTGTTGAAAAAAATAGGTTCTGTCAGAAATAAAAACTATCGAGGGTAACGGCGAGCAAAACGCTTTGCTACACATAGAACAAAAAAGGTGTCCGCAGTCCGCACCCTTATAACAAAAACCGCAGGAATCCGACACTTTATAAAGATAACCCCTGCGGACACATCTGATTAGGTGTCCGCACCCAACCAAAAGAGAAACGAATGAACATTGATTTCAAAGAATTAGAATTGAACATAGAATATGTCGATATTGATTTGGTAAAACCATCAGACAAAAACCCACGCACACATACCAAGGAACAAGTGCAACAAATTGCAGATTCAATGTGTAAATTTGGTTGGGTCAATCCGATACTGGTTGATGAGAATTATGAAATCATCGCCGGACATGGAAGATTGATGGCTGGTAAATTGTTGGGTTACACCAAAGTACCAATCGCAAAATTATGTCACCTATCTGAAAAAGAAAAATTGGGATTACTGGTTGCAGACAACCGTATCACAGAGAACGCAGGATGGGATGATGAAAAGCTGCAAGAAGTTATGCAGCAATTACACGATGAAAACTTTGACCTGTCTGTGCTTGGTTTTACAAACAAAGAACTGGAAAAGTTTCGTGCAGAATTTGACAGTGAAATTGAGGCAGCAGCCATCGAAGATATAGTGCCAGACCAGACGGATAAAGTTATATCAAAACAAGGCGATATATGGATACTTGGCGAACATCGTTTGTTATGCGGCGATGCATGCATAGCAGAAAACTATGACAAACTGATGAAAGGCGAAATGGCAAATATGGTATTCACTGATCCGCCATACAATGTCGCATACGATGAAAGCTTCCGGAACAAAAACGAAAAAGCAGAAAACCCAAGATTGATAAAGAACGATAACCTGGGTGATGAGTTCCAAGAGTTCTTAACCAGAGCAATGGAAAATATCCTGGAACACACAAACGGATCACTATACATCTGCATGGGTGGCAGCGAACTGCATACGTTATACAAAGCATTTACAGATGCAGGTGGCAAGTTTGATGCATACATAGTATGGGTCAAAAACACCTTTGCGTTGTCCAGATCCAAATACCAACACCAACACGAATGGATGGTGTTCGGCAATACTGAATCAGTATACAAAGAACAACACGAGGCAATCCTGTTGGGAAAGAATCCAGGCGACACTGCACCCTGGTACGGTGGTCGGAACCAAACAGATGTATGGAACTTTGACAAACCAACCAACAACGATTTGCATCCAACAATGAAACCTGTGGCATTGATAGAACG
>CAMYXE010000018.1 GCA_947303165.1 uncultured Pseudomonadota bacterium
CCGTCAGCGGTTTTCAAGACCGTCGCATTCGACCGCTCTGCCAACCATCCTTAACCGATAGCAATTTTCATTGCTGCGGTTGCCATCTTATAGCATTTTTTCTAAAAACGCAACCATAAACTATTATTTGACGTCTTCGTTCATCATTTCTTGTCTTATTTTTGCTATTTTTAGTTCATTGGTATACCACTGCTCGTATATTTCCAAAAATTCTGCTACGTCGTCCGGCAAGTCGCCATCATTCATACGACCATTTGCAAATGCCTCTAAATAACATTCAAAATTGTTTTGTTTGTTTTTGTCATTAAACGCATTTACAGTTCCCTGATAAGCTATAATATCTAACGGTGCCAATGCTTCACTTGGTACACCCAGTTTGCGAATAACGTAGTTAATTACAGAAAATGGTGTGTCCTGTTTGAATGGAAGTATTGCTTTGATATATTTATACTCCACACTTTCTTCCCCGGTACGAGCAGTTTTATCGGCAAATACCTGAAAATATTTATCCAAGACTTTATTCAATTCTTTCAGTTCTCTTCTGCTGAAGAACAACCGCATAGTATATTTCTTGTCCAAACGTTCATAATATTTGTTTTGGGCAATATTAAACATGTCGGCATTAGCATTGATCAAAGAATCTTTTTCATGTTTAAGATCTGCCAGACTTTTATTTGGAGTTTTATTCTTGTCTGTTTCTTGTGCTGACAATGAAGGTGCGTTAACCAAAGATACCGCACCAATAGCCAACGCGGCAATTAACATGGCCAAACGCTTTTGTAATCCAGATTTCTGTGTTTTTTGCATACTTAACCCCTTTTGGTTATCTGATAAACCAATTATAGACATAAATTTATTGTTGTCAAGTATAATGTCTAAATTTTACTGTTGCCGGCCAACTTGTTCCTTACAACAATTTTCCCATTGCGACCGCGGTATCGCTCATACGATTAGAGAATCCCCATTCATTGTCGTACCATGCGGTAACATGAACCAACTTGTCACCCAGAACACGTGTTTGTGTCGAATCAAATATCGAACTGTGTGAATCGTGCGTAAAATCGATAGAAACCAATGGCAACTCATTATAGCCGAATGTTTTGGATGCCGCGTTACGCATGGCGGTATTTACAGAATCTGCATCGGTTGTTTTTTCCAGGTTTGCAACAAATTCTACAACCGAAACATCTGGGGTTGGAACACGAATTGCAATACCATCAAGTTTGCCGGCCAATTTCGGCAATACCAAACCAATTGCTTTTGCGGCGCCAGTGCTGGTTGGAATCATAGACATTGCCGCAGCACGCGCACGACGCGGATCTTTATGGTTTTTATCCAACAGTTGTTGGTCGCCGGTGTATGCATGAACGGTTGTCATCCACCCAGATGTAATCCCAAAATTATCATTCAGAACTTTGACAACAGGTGCCAAACAATTAGTTGTACAGGAAGCGTTTGAAACAATGATGTCATCCTTGGTCAATGTATCTTGATTTACGCCAAAAACAATTGTTTTGTCTGCGCCGACCGACGGTGCCGATACCAATACGCGTTTTGCCCCACAATCAATGTGGACACGTGCCTTGTCTGCTGCAGTAAACAACCCCGTGCATTCCATTACAATATCAATGCCCAATTCACGCCAAGGCAATTTTGTTGGGTCTTTTTCGGCGATACATTTGATGCGTTGGGACCCCACGATAATAGTGTCGCCGTCCAGTTTTACATCCATTGGCAATTTCCCATGCACAGAATCATATTGCAATAAATACGCATTTTGTTCAGCCGGCGCCAAATCATTAACCGCAACAAATTCAATGTCGTCACGTCCAGATTCCAATGCGGCGCGTAAAACAAGACGTCCAATACGTCCAAATCCATTAATAGCAACTTTTATTTTTGACATTTTTCTTTCCTTTTGTTCTATGTTCTAGTGGACAATATTTTAGCATGCGATAAATAAAAAACAATCTGAAAAATAAAAAAGCAAATTTTGTTTCCTGTGGTGTCACCCGAAAAATAAGAGAGAGCTGTTAAAAATTATTTTGTTCTAATGGGTCCCCTTCTTGGGGAACGCCAGTACAGACCTCGCCAGTTTGGTCACAAATTATGTATTCATTACCCATATACATCGTATGCATGTGTCCAGTACGACCTTCGGTCACAGGATAAAGATTTCCATAGTAAATATGTTCGGTGTGATCGATTTCATCATAAATTTTGGCTTGTAGAGAAGGGTTTGTTACTTGATTCGCACGTAAAAAAACCTGGTACTGGCCCATATGCAACAAACGGCCACAATCGGCGGCTTCGTGTGCACCGTGCGCCGAACCACTGGTAAATGTTTGGCCGGTACAAGAATGGCATGTCAATATATTCCCCTGGGCAACGACGCCACCCGCCGACCAACCAGAAGTCCCAACATTTGCACACGCTGAACGTGCCACAGAAATACATTGCCCGGGACTGCATGTCGTCATGCAAGAAAACTCGTGCGCATGGGATGCGGCGTCTTGCCCACTGTTATGATACCCGTTGGCGGTTAAACATGCGGTGCATTGCGCGGCGCCATCGTCGGACCAGCTGTCGTTACCACACACGTATATCCCAAGGTCAATATTTTGACTATATTCATAAGTTCCGCCTGGGCAATAGTTTCCAGCGACACATGTTTCACACAACTGAGTTGTGGCATTCAAATATGTTCCCGCCGCACATACCACTGTTTCCGGGTTCCATACCGCCGTTGCGGTCACATCAACATCAGTGAATTTCAGGTTATTTGCACCACTGATAAATTCGCCATTGCTGTTCACAACCATTGTGCAAACATCGTTTGCATCACAATACTGATATCCACCAAACACGTAATCGGTTTTGGTTGGCATAACCGCCAAATCGGTCATAATTCCGGAATAGCCGCTGCTGGTATTGAATTGGTAAAAACCTTCGCCGTATTTCATATAAACTGAATTTATCAAATTGGCGGCATTATCTGCACCATTATGATTAAAAGTAATTTGAATCGGCGTATGTTCCCACACCGCGGTCAACGTGAGCTCTGTCTTCCATGGCCACAGATCACAACCCGGTTGCCAGGTATTTGGATTGGTATTTTCATCAAAACTGACATTACAATTTGCCGCACCATATTGCCCTGGTTGAACCAGTTCACCGTTATTTAAAATTGTGTTATTGCCGCGCGTCACTCGATAGCCCTTGAACTCGGCAAACTGTGGTTTATGGCAACAACCATGTCCAGCATCGGTTGCGGTCCCCACAACAATATTTGGACAATTTTGCGTTATGCCGTCACCCGCATCCTCGCAACCAATGGCCGCAGTGCCATTGGCCTGTAGGTTCAAACTAAATGTTCCGCAGTCTACATATTCGCCATTTTCCGTTTTATATGGGTATGCCGGCATAGGCCAACCACGTTGGTAAATAGACCTTTGGCGTGACACAAATTTGGCTTCGCCATTTGAATTGATTTGATAGCGGTTATTAGGTGCATAAGCCCAATGACTGACGTCAACACCGTTAAATTGACCACAACTATAATTCAAACTAGTGTAAGTACAAGAACCATAAAAAGTGACAGTAGAATCGCCATTAGTTAAGTAGACCATATTAGGTTTTCCAGATATACTAGGACTGTCAAGATAGGTTGGTCCATAGGTGACGCCACCGATACCAATACCCGCCGCGGTATCTAAATATTCCGAACACCACTGGTCATTTCCATTTGCAATATCATATTCATAATAAACCGACTTACATAACGGGGCGTCACTGGTGCCACCAAAATTCTTGTCCAATGGTATAGCCGAACCATATACTATATCGTGCTGAATACCGCTGGCATCCAAATATGTTGATTGGACCCTTGGATATGTATATGGGGCATTATCAGGGCCTGGATTTTTTACAAAAGGGCTGGTCGAACTGGCAGAACATTTGAGCGTTAAACTATACGGTGCCCATCCTGCATAAAGGTTCACTATGTTTGTCCCAGTATATGCATACGACATATTTGTGACAACGTTGCCATTTGAATCACGTAAATCTGTCCTATACTGAGTTAATGATACATTTAACAAATCGCTAATCGGACTCGTTCCATACGGTGCAATCGGCGTGCTTAGCGAAGCATAATTTGCTGGCAAATACCGATTTGCTCTACAAGTACTAAGTGATGGTGAACGACAAAACCAACCATCAAAATATTTTCCCGCAGGTGGCGTTAATTGGACTTGAGATGATGTCAAACCAGAACCAGGTGTTTCAAAAACTGGATTCAACACATTACAAATTGTCGCATTATTTGTGTCACCGAATGTGCATGATTGTGTCGCCACAGTTTCATTATCGCCATAATTGTTATAATAATTTACCGTAAAAGGACTCATATTTTCCACCCCCTGCCACCATGCAGGAAGAGTAACAATCCCATTTTTATAACTAGATACATTCAATACACCATCGGAATTTATGAAATATGCACTATCTCTGAAATTTTTATACCCCAAAAACGTTTCATATCCATCAGTGGCATCGATATGGTTGGCATATTTTTGTGGGAATTCATTCACGGGGCTGCTGGTCAAAGAAAATGTAGCGGTAGAATAGGCGGAATCAGAAGTGGGGCAAGTGCCGTCATTATTTGGACGAGCTAAGCCTAAATTAACACCAGTACTGGCATTACGTGCGCGACATATTGTGGCCAAATAATCAGGATTTGCGGTTCCACCATTTGGATTTAATGTTATTGTATAAACAGTGGCCGCACGCACAACAGTCGTTGCAATCGGCACGAATGCAAACCCAATTAAAAACCGTCGAAAAAATCCTTTCATTCCCAACCTTGTCGCGTGTGATTCTAGCAAACACATCCCGATTAAATCAATATAAAATATCATTAACTGCGTAAACGCTTCCACTTGCAATAGGGATTTTGCCGTGTATAATGTCGGGCATGAGTGTGACACAATCTTATATTATTACGGGACCAACGGCATCTGGGAAATCCAGCCTTGCGCACGAATTGGCAAAACGCATCAACGGCACAATCATAAATTGCGACAGTGTTCAAGTATATAGCGGTATCGAAAATATATCGGCTAGCCCGTTTGCAAATCGTCCAATTGCGGACGAAATAGATGGTGTGCCATATAGATTATTTTCTATTTTGCCATTAAATGTGCAAATAAGTGTTGCAGACTATATCAAAATGGCAAAAACAGAATATGATGCGGCGATTGCGATGGGACGCACGCCGATTTTCGTAGGCGGAACAGGGTATTATATAAATGGTATTGTAAATGGAATTTCAGAAATTCCTGAAATCTCAGCGGAAAATAGAAACCGTGCACGTGATATTGTTGCACATGATTTGAATATGGCGCGTCAAATGGTGCCGGATTGTAAGGCAACGGATCCACAACGTATCGCGCGCGCACTGGAAGTGTTTTTTGAAACGGGACGTCATTTATCCGATTGGCAAAATACCCCGCGCATCGGTGCAATTACACCAATGCCATTCAAAATTTTGATAAATCCACCGTTAGATATTTTGCATCAACGTATTGCATCGCGTATTCCAGAAATGATTTCTGGTGGCGCATTGGACGAGGCAAAGTATATAATTGACAATAACTTGGATACGCGTCGGGCAATCGGGGCAGAACAATTATGTGCATTTCTTCGTGGTGAATTATCAAAAGATGATGCAATAAATAATTGGATAATAAAAACAAACCAATATGCAAAACGGCAAAGAACGTGGTTTAAAACACAATTCTCTGCCGATTTAATAATCAATCACATTCCCAATGAGCGCGATTTAGATTTTATTTGTGTTCGTAATCTGTTTTGATCCTTATTATGCGCGCGCGATGTTTGTGTTGGGTGGCCGCTATTTGAGACGGAATACCACAAACAACACTGTTCGATATCCTGATGTCCCCAGTTTTTATATTATAATCACAAGATATTCGAACCCATGTTTCTTTCTTTGGAGCCTTGGGTTTAGATGAATTTCTTTTGGCCACCTTGCGAGTGGTTCTGTTTGCTTCGTCTTTAGTCAACTTATCCATAAAGAGATTGGTTAGTTCGGATAGAGCCTTGGATTGTTTTTTATTTGTATATTTTGCAAATCTGGGTGCCTTGGCTATATACACAGACAAATAAGTTGCCATAAAACGTGCCAATTTTTTGCGAAAATCTACGTTTAATTCTTTGTCTAGTATATTCAAAAATGTTATGGATTGGGTAATAAGTTCATCCTCGATATTCTTGTTGTATTCGCGATCTTCGCGCCACGAAGCCTTGGTTGCATCCAATGTTTTAAATGACATATGATTACGATACATGAAATCTGCAATATAATCCACGTATTTGTTTTTTTCTTCAGAAAGTCTTTGTCCTTTTCTGTTTTTCATAACAATCCTCTTTCGTTGATTATTGGTACAAATATTATGGGACATTTTTTGTATTTGTCAAGATATAATCTGTTCTATTTTTTTGATAATTTATCATACTCTACACGAATAATGTCGCCGATACCGCTTTTGCGCATGGTATTAGAAAAACGTGTGCAGTTGTCTAATTCTGTTTCCAAGGTTCCCCATCCAGAATATTCCCAATCTATCACCCCGATAATTTTCATTGTTTTGGGATTAATAATCATGTTGTTGCATAAATCATTATGATTCCATCCATCGCCATCAGGTGTTTGTAAATCAGCGATTTCAGACGGACGTGCATTATGTATTTTATATATAAAATCTGCAATCTGGCGCGCCCATATTTTGCGGTGTTTAATTATTGTTTTAAAACCAAATTCATTCAGATTTTTCCCTGGAATAAAATCATATTTATAGAATACGTATTCGCCAATTTTGACGATTTCTGTATTCAATATTCTCAAAGGCGAATATGGCGATAGGGCATCGGTAATTCGTTTTTGACGGACAATTTTGTCATGGGGAATTGTTGAATCAACTTGTTTGCGAACCTTGAATACGTATTTTTTATCAACGATAAATCCAATATTCCAACCGCCTTTGACCATTTTAGTGTGCCGAAAGTTTAATTCTGGAAATGTGTGCTTTAATGCCATGTATTTGCGATACCAATCGTACAGTTTTACTTGGCGTAAATAGTCCCTACGCCGTTTGTTGGGCACAAAGCGGTACAAGAAATCACAAAATCTAAAAAATATCATCCACATAATTTGGTGCCAGAATTTATTACACTAAATGGTATTGAAAAAAAAGAAAAAAACAAGTAATTTATAGGTATGTTTAAATCTGGGACTGTTGTCAAAGTATTATTACCAAATGTTATCAATACTGGTTACGATTATCGTTTAACCAGTGATGCAGATCTAGGAACTTTTGTTCGGGTGACAGTTATGAACCGACCATATATTGGTGTTGTTTATGGTATTGGGGATAGCGGAATTGAACCAGATAAAATCAAAAATATATCAAAAGTATTTCATTCAAAATTATCTGTCACAGATTTACAGTGGATTCAAAAAATGTCTGAATGGACATTGATGGCACCAGGGGCAGTGTTGCGTTTGATAATAAATGTTCCTGATGCATTTGATGAACCAAGAATGGAACAATTGTATTCGTATAATGCGTCACATAATGATAAAAAAATTACAGAAAATCGCCAAAAGGTCATAGACGCGTTTGATTTAAATGATAATGAACCAATGTCGATATCTGATATTCAAAATATTGCACGTGTCGGACTGTCTGTGGTCAAGACTATGATTTCGCACAACATGTTGGTACCTGTGATATCACGACCAATTGTTCAATCCTTTGCATATAAATATTCAGACAAGGGTAATATAGAATTAAATGATGAACAGCGTGCCGCAGCCGACTGTATAGCACATGACATAGATGTTGGTGGTTTTTCGGTTAATGTTCTTGATGGTATTACGGGCAGCGGAAAAACCCAGGTTTATTTTGATGCGGCATGGCGTGCATACAGTGCAGGAAAATCGGTTTTATTAATGATGCCTGAAATATCACTTACCACACAATTTATAAAACGTTTTGAATCACGATTCGGGGCACCGCCTGTGGTGTGGCATAGTAATCTTACTGCGGCACGTCGGCGTGATATTTGGCGTGGTGTATTAAATGGTGAAATCAGAATGTTGGTTGGAACACGCAGCGCATTATTTTTACCATGGCAAGATTTGGGCTTGGTTGTTGTGGATGAAGAACATGATTCTTCTTATAAACAGGAAGATATGGGAAATTATCATGGACGTGATATGGCGATTTTACGGGCGAAAATTTCAAAATTCCCGGTAATATTGGCAAGCGCAACCCCATCCGAAGAAACAATGCATAATATCGAGCTTGGCCGGTATAAGCATTTGGTTTTGCAATCGCGATATGGCGGTGCGGAATTACCAACTATAGAAACCATAGACCTGCGAGAGCATCGACCAGTTGATTATAAAATAAATTCTGAAACCGAAGATACTAAACCAGGTGCGTTGTCACCAGTTTTATGCGATGAAATTGCCGCAACATTGGACAAGCAGCAACAAGTTATGTTGTTTATAAATCGTCGTGGTTTTGCACCAATTGTTCAATGCAAAAAATGTGGTTGGGTTGCAACATGTGCAGATTGTTCTGTGGGTATGACATATCATAAGAAATTGAACAAGTTGTTGTGCCATATATGTGGACGCACAATGACATTGCCTGAAAAGTGCCCAGATTGTGGTTCGGATGTTTCAATGCGTGGCGCAGGATTGGAAAAAATAGAAGAAGAGGTTCAGGCGAAATTCCCGGGTATTAGAACTGCGTTGGTGTCCAGTGATACTATGATTTCGCGTGGTGCGCTTGAACGATTAGTTGCACAAATGGAATCTGGGGATGTAGATGTTGTTATTGGAACTCAGATTCTGGCCAAAGGACATCATTTCCCAAATTTAACATTGGTCGGGGTAGTAGACAGTGATATGGGATTGTTTGGCACAGATTTTCGTGCCGCAGAGCATACGTTTCAACAATTGTTTCAGGTTGCTGGGCGCGCCGGTCGCGGAAAATTTCCGGGTCGGGTATTATTACAAACTTACCAACCGAATCATCCCGTATTGATGTCAATTTGCGCTGGTAATCGCGACGAATTTTTAAAAAAAGATATGGATGCAAGGTGTAGTGCTAAAATGCCACCATTTGGTCAAATAATCGCGGTTGTAATAGAATCAAAAAAAGAATCGGTGTTAAAAAGTTTTTGTTCGGAATTATCGTCAAAAATTCCAAATGCCAAAGGAGCACGAATAATGGGACCCGTCATGGCGCAACTTTATCAGGTACGTGGTTGGTTTCGCATGCGTTTCTTGGTTGTTGGTGAAGAACGTTCAGCGCTGCAACCTGTGGTTAAATTATGGCTTTCGCGCGTTCGCGTTCCCGCAAATATCAGGATTAAAATTGATGTAAATCCCCAGACTTTTATGTAAAGGCGTTTTTAGAGTTACACAACTTCTGTTACGGCGCGCAACGAACCATCACGTGAAAGTTGCACAACACGTATCTTTTTCTTC
>CAMYXE010000019.1 GCA_947303165.1 uncultured Pseudomonadota bacterium
AGGTGTAATCCAAGAAGGACAAAATGTGACCTTTACGGTTGATGCATACCCACAAAAAACATTTAATGGAATTGTGCGGCAAATACGTCTTTCGCCGACAATGACATCAAATGTTGTTGTATACACAGTAGTTATTGATGTTGATAATAGTGATTTAAGCCTTATGCCCGGTATGACAGCATTTGTCACAATACTTATATCCGAAGCCCAAGATATATGGAAAACACAAAATGCTGCATTTTTGGTTCGTGATTATAAAAATATTATCCCAAACATTGCAGATAATATAAAACCGTCCGAATATTTAGTACTTATGCGTGATAAAAAAATTGTCTATGTGCCGTACACCAAGGGATTAACAACGGCAACTGAAACACAAATTGTGTCCGATAAATTGCACGAAGGTGACAAAGTAATCGTTGGGCGTGTTGGTCAATCTAAAAGTTCCGCCGCAACCCAGGCGCGTCGCCGTGGACCAATGTAAAAAAAATGAAACACACAGAAAATATTATTTCAATGCAAAAAATTTGTAAAAGTTTCCCGCTTGCTGTGGGGGGCACTCAACAGGTTTTATTTGATATCACATTTAATGTCCGCGCGGGTGAATTTGTTGCAATTATGGGACCGTCGGGATCTGGGAAATCAACGTGTATGAATATAATCGGTGCATTGGATACACCGACATCTGGGAAATATGAATTATACGGTCAAGATATTACAAATATGACAAATGATGATTTGGCGCTTGTTCGTAATGAATATATCGGGTTTGTTTTTCAAAATTTCAATCTTTTGCCAAAACGAAATGTCCTGGATAACGTCATGTTGCCATTAATGTATCGTGGCGTGTCACCCGAAGAACGTGTACGACGATCGCGCGAAATGTTGCACAGGGTCGGGTTAGAGAATTTTGAAACGTATTTTCCGGCGCAACTTTCCGGTGGAATGAAACAACGGGTGGCAATTGCGCGTGCATTGACCGGCAGTCCGAAACTTATTCTCGCAGATGAACCAACGGGCGCATTAGATTCCAAAATGGGAAACGAGATTTTAAGGTTCTTTAAGCAATTAAATAAAGATATGGGTATAACAGTTGTAATGATTACACATGAATTTGAAATTGCGCAGTATTCCAACCGCATTATACACATATATGATGGCCGAATAAATTACGATGGGCCTGTGCCAAAAACAGAAACCGCATTGAATAAACAAACTGATGGAAAAAAGAAATGACGTTGAATGATATATTAAAAGAATCTTGGTTGTCTATCAGTGGAAACAAGATTCGTTCTTTTTTGACTGTATTGGGCATCATTATTGGTGTTTTAGCTGTGGTTATTATGGTCGCCGTTGGTGAAACAGTTCAAAAGGAAATAACAGACCAGTTTTCTTCGCTTGGTACAAACACCATCGTTATTCGTGCAGGTGCGGCACAAATTGGTGGTGTGCGCAGCGGAAATCGTCAAACCCTTACCATTGATGATGCCCAGGTAATTGCAAAATTGCCAGATGTCGCGGCTATTTCACCTGTTCAGGTTTCAGGCGCCCAAGTTGTGTATGGGAATAAAAATTGGTCTACATCAATGATAGGTGTTAACCCAGATTATACAACAGTTCAGAATATAGAAGCCGAATATGGCGCATTCTTTGATGATATCGCCGTACGAAATGCATCTACTTACGCTGTACTTGGCCCAAAAACCGCGTCTGAACTTGGAATGGGCACCAACCCCGTCGGTGAAGTAATTCGCGTCCAGAACGTTCCTTTCGTTGTTATTGGTGTTACCAAGGAACGTGGTGATACCGCAATGGGTTCCCAGGACGATATGGTTTTGATACCCGTGACAACATTAAAAAAACGTTTACAGGGCAGTAAATTTCCAAATGCAGTTAGTATGATTGCATTGAAATTATATCAAGATGCAGACAATTCTGTTGTAATTGACCAAATTTCCGCCCTACTCCGCGATAGACATAGATTAAAGGCTGGGGATGAAGATGATTTTCAAATTATGGATATGAAACAAATATTGGAAACAATGACAACGGTAACAGGTTACCTTAAATTACTACTTATTGCTATTGCAGCGGTATCGTTATTGGTTGGTGCAATTGGTATTATGAATATGATGTTGGTGTCCGTTGCGGAAAGAACGCGTGAAATTGGTATTCGTAAAGCAATAGGTGCGCGCGAAAGTGACATAATTATACAATTCTTGGCGGAATCTATAATGATATCATTCATTGGGTCTATGATAGGTCTGGTATTGGGTGTCAGCCTTTCCCAAGGAATTGGACGTTTTATCTTGGGATATCATGTTCCGTTTAGTTTATGGCCAGTTGTGCTTTCAATTACTGTTGCCGTTGTTGTTGGACTTGCGTCTGGTGTAATGCCGGCAATCAAGGCCGCAAAACTAAATCCAATTGATAGTTTAAGATATGAATAATACCTCAAAAAACACCGGCATCACCGGTGTTTTTTGATTATTTTGAAATATCCCAGTATTTTTTTGACGTTTTTCTCGCAGACGAAAAAAGCGAAATTATAGCCATAAACCTGGTATCGTATAATTTTTTATTTTTATGCGTAATCATACGATCGCGCGATAATTTTCCCTGCATTTTTGATAAAATTGGAACCCGAATACCTGCGCGTGTCGCGCGATTTACCAATCCATCAAGTGCAGAAATACCTTCAACGGTGCCAACCGGATTTTCGCCATTTGCCAAGGCCATACCAGCGGAAAAATTGCGACTAGTTGTGGAGGTCGCGGTTAATAACAAATCACCTAAACCACAAAAATCCAAAAATGTCCCCATTTTTGCGCCCAATTTTACACCAAGGTGGACAACCTCGTCCCAAAGTTCTGTCATTGCTAATGCAGATTCGTTTTCGCCATTACCTTTGACCTTGACATATCCACTTATTAATGCAACCGCATTTTTCCCTACACCGCAAATTTCTGCGCCGATGACATCGCTTGTGAAACTAAGATAAAATTGATTAAAAACTTGCGCACCGACCTTATGTATAATGCTGCTGCCTGCTAGCGTAGAACCTGTTGGAACGCCACATGCGACTTCGCCTGCAAATTGTGGACCAGACAACACTCCTACTCTCTTTCTGGATGGGCGAATTGTTTCGTGTAAAACTTCGGTCATAAATTTTCCTGTCTTGGGTTCCGCGCCCTTGGTACAGATAATAACAGGTTGTTTTTTATAATACTGTGCCGCTTTTGTCATGGTTTCGCGGAAAAATGCCGCAGGTGTCACTGCAATCCATACGTCACATTCGTCTAAATCGGACATTTTTGTTGTGACTTTGACGCATTTTGGTAATTCCGTGTTTTCAAAATGCATATATTCCCCGTCAAAAGACCACAGGACCACATCATTGCCACCACGTGATACTGTGTGCGCTATACCTGTCCCCCATGCGCCTGCACCAATTATACCAACCCTCATTTCAATCTCCTTAGTTTCTTTTGTATATTTGGGGCAACACTAAGGCCGTCGCTTGATAATTCAATTGCGCGCATATATGCATCGCGTGCCATCTTTTTATTCCCTAAATTAGAGTATGCATCACCTAAATGCTCAAATAATGACGAACAGGTATTCGCACTGCGCCCTACCCTTTCAAGAATATCAAGTGCCGCATCGTTGCCTTCGCGCGCCGCAACAACGACCGCCAGAGTGTCCCATGCCATGATATCTGTGGGATCACGTTTAACCATTGTCATGGCGTAATCATATGCGTTTTCAATTTCACGTTTTTGTGCCGACCAGATTCGTGCCTGGATGGTTAAAATTTCTGAATCTGTTACGGTTAATTTCGAAGCTTCGTGGATATCAGCCTGTGCACGGTTTAAATCATTAAATAACAAATGTACCAAGGCGCGTCGTTTTACAAGGTATGCCCGGCCTAAATCTGGCAAATTTTCATTTTTTAATGCGTTGTTTATTATGCGTAACGCGGCTTTTTTGTCCCCCAGGCCGGTATATTTTGCAACTAACCTGTTTATAGCTGGCACAAACAAAGGTTGTATATCCAAAATATCTTTTAGTTTTTCAATTGAATCAGTGCCTTCGGCACTATACATCTGCGCAAAGGAGAACAATGGTGTTGTTTTATCCATTTTATTAAAATATTTTTCATAATCGCCGCCCATATTTATAAAGAACTGGCCCAGATAATAATTCATTGCATCATTAAACCATGGGGATTCATCAGCAATTATTTGTGCAAAGCGCAACATTAAAACCGATACATCAGAAAAAAGCATAATCTTCGTATGCGATACATTTTGAATCAGATTAAATGCCAATGCATTTCTGGGCCCTGCGAATGTTTTCCAATTTGTAATATTTTTATAATCAGATATGAACATTCCCCCCGGGTTAGACGTAAATTCTTTATGCAATTTTTCCGCGGAATCTTGCATATTGTTTGTCGTATAAAACGCCAAGATATAAGTATAATCATTTATATTCATAAACTCTGGTTTAACCTTGGCAAATTCTTCGGCCGCCGATTTTATGTTACCTGTTTCGGCGTATACTTGGCCACGAACAAATGCTTTCCACGACGGGTTTGAATCGATAGTATCAATATATTTTATTGTTTCTGTTATACGATTCTTGGCAACAGCCGACCATATGCGAAATGGTGAATATAGGGCAGATTTGTCTGTTTTATGGCGGGTATATAAATCATCCCATTTTTCGTTTTTTGATAAATAAGCATCGTAAATAAGACGTGATGCAACATCTTTTTCTTTAGCTAAAATTTCAACATCGCTTGGTAAATTACCACCAAGGAAGTCCGACAAATAGCGCGTCCGTTGTGTTATCTCGTATGGAACATCAGAAAACTTTTCGGACATTTTATGCGCATACTCGAAATCATTCACATAAATCGCATGTTGCGCTGCCAAAAACGCGCCATACTTGGTAGTTGTTGCGTAAATTGGTTCCGTTTGGGTAAATGATATTTCGTGTTTTTTTGAAATGTCCCACAGTGCCAATAAAATGGCAAAAGTTATAGCAATGTAAAATAAAGTTTTCCTTTTATTCATAAGCAAACTTATGCTACAATAATAATATGAATAGTAAAGAGAATTTTGAACGATATGCTGAAATTTTACGTGAATGGTCGCAAAAAATGAATTTGGTTGCCCCCAGCACGCTAAATGATATAGAACAGCGGCATTTTGCCGATTCTGCCCAATTGGCAACGGTATTACCAAAAGATGTGAAAATAATAGATTTTGGCAGTGGGGCCGGTTTCCCCGGGGTTGTGCTTGCTATACTTGGTTGGCGTGTGACATGTATCGAATCGATTGGTAAAAAAGTTGCTTTTTTAGATGCGGTGCGCACGGAACTTAAATTGGAAAATTTAACCATTTATCACGGGCGAGTGGAGAACTTTTTGCCGGCCTTTTTTGCAAAAAATGCAAAAAAAGCCGGAAATTTTGTTGTAACGGCGCGTGCTTTTGCGCCACTTGTTAAGATTTTAAATTATGTAAAAGGAATAAAATGCCGGCTTTTTTTATTAAAAGGCCGGGAAATTGAAAACGAAATCGCAATTGCAGAACAAAAATATAAATTTACTTACGAACTTGTTCCGTCCAAAACGGGCGATGGTTTTATGACAATTATTAATTTTAATGGTTAATTTCATGTGAAATAAATAATAACAAGTTGATATTACATAATTTCTTAAATATATAAAGACTATTTCATATGAAATAGTATGTAACATAATGAAAATACTAGATTTTTGTCTTGTGAAATTTACATCTTGACCCCCAATGTTTTTTGTTTTATCTTTGTTTGTGGTAATCAAGGAAGGCAAAATGACAGAAATAATCGCGTTTGCGAATCAAAAAGGTGGTGTAGGGAAAACCACAACAGCGATAAATCTCGGTGCGTCGTTGGCGGCGATAAAAAAACGTGTTTTGTTAATAGATTTAGATTCCCAGGGAAATGCTGGAACGGGTTTGGGTTTTGTCCGTTCTTCTCATTCGCAAAGTGTGTATGATGTAATAATGGGTTTGTCGCCGGCGGCCGAAAATATTTTATCGACTGCGGTTCCAGGATTGCATATTTTGCCATCAACCCAGGCTCTGTCCGGCGCAGCGGTGGAATTGTTGGACATGGAAAATCGCGAATATCGGTTAAGAAGCGCGTTGGAACCAATAATGGAACATTATGATTATATTTTATTGGATTGCCCCCCTGCCCTTGATTATGTCACGCTTAATGCGTTGACCACTGCGAACAATGTTATAATTCCGTTGCAGTGCGAGTTTTTCTCGTTGGAAGGTGTGTTACATCTTATAAATAGTATCAAAGGCGTCCGGCAAAAATGGAATCCGGATTTGGATGTTTTGGGCGTTTTATTAACAATGTATGATAAACGTTATGGTATGACACGTGAGGTTGAACAAAATGTTCGGTCTACATTTGGCGACAAGGTTTTCAAAACTGTCATTCCACGAAATGTTCGCGTAGCCGAGGCACCAAGCCATGGTAAACCGGCGCTTTTCTATGATTTTAATTCAACCGGTGCCCAGGCGTACCTGCGTGTTGCAACCGAAGTTGTTAATAAATTTGGTAAGGGGGAATAAAATGTCGAAATTTGGATTAGGGCGCACATTGGATGATTTGCAAAATGAAATTGGTGTTGCACCAGATATATCTATTTTGTCAGGAACAGAACGCGTTGTTGTGCGACAAATACCGTTGGCGCAAATAGGTGTAAATCCAGATCAGCCACGTAAAACATTTACACCCGAAGATTTAGAAGATTTGGCGGCATCTATTCGTGAAAAAGGTGTTTTAACGCCGATTTTGTTGCGACCGGTCAAGGGCAGGGCACATAATTATGAAATTGTGGCGGGCGAAAGACGTTTCCGTGCAAGTAAAATGGCCGGCCTTAATGAAATTCCGGCATTTGTAAAGAATTTGGCGGACGATAACGCGATGGAAATTGCGTTGATAGAAAATGTTCAACGTGAAAACCTTAATCCAATAGAAGAGGCCGCCGCGTACGTAAACCTGATGACTAAATGCGATTATAGTTTGGAAGATGTATCGCGTTTAATCGGTAAATCTGTTAGTTATATAAGAAATTCTATCCGTTTGAACGGATTGCCAACATCGGTAAAAAAATTGGTAGAGCAGGGCAAGATTTCTGCATCACACGCGCGCACTATCGCGGTTGCCGATGATCCTGAAAAATTGGCACAAGAGATTATAGCCGGCGGCCTTTCGGTTGCGGATACAGAAAAACGTGTAAAAAAGGTCGCGCGTTCAACAACCCGCCGTAAATTTACAGATAATACAATGGATGCAGAGACATTACGAAAAATGACAAAAAACATCGGCAATACATTGTTGGCCCCGGTAAAAATTACCGAACGTCGTGGCGGTGCGGGTGTAATATCGATTGCATTTAGTTCGCGCGCGCATTTGAATGATATTATCACAAGAATTACCGGCAAAAATGAATAAAAATGCAAAAAAGGCCGGTAATTTAATACGTTTTATTAAATAAAAATAACAAAAAGGACCGACTATGAATGAAACTTTTAAATTTTTAAAAGAAAATACGCAGGTGAACTTTTTGGCGACAATCGATGGTGACAGGCCGAGTTTGCGCCCATTTGGTGATCCATTTTTATATAACGGCAAAATCTATGTTATAACAAACAAAAAGAAAAACGTATCGAAACAAATTGCTTTAAATAACCATGTTTGTATAGTTGCGTATGATGATGAAAACTGGATAAGAATCAATTGTGAACTGGTGGATGACAGCGATAACATTGACGCTAAAAAGAAAGCGATTGCCGAATATGACTGGGCAGAAGCAGCAGGATATACACTGGATAACCCTAATTTTCAAATTTTGTATATGAGCAATGTGTCCGCTGTATTATATGATGAAGAAGGCAATCCAATTAATTCGTATAAATTTTAAAATTGTATGTTATAAATGTAAAAAAACACCGGCATTGCCGGTGTTTTTCGCATAAAAAAACGCCCAAACGGGCGTTTAAATTATTTGACAGTCGTTGTTGCGTTACGATTGTATTTCCAGACGTCTTCACCAGTACCTTTGACCAATGGGCGTTCTTTACCATAAGAGATGGTAGAAATACGTTTCGCATCGATACCTTCGTTAACAAGGACTTTCTTGGCTGCGTTTGCACGACGTGCACCCAATGCCAAGTTGTATTCCGTTGAACCGCGTTCGTCGCAGTTACCAGCGATTTGAACTTTCACATCATCGTGTGATTTCATATACAACGCCTGACCCAACAAGTTGTCATGCGCTGCATCGGAAATTTCCGAAGAGTTAAACGCAAAGAAAACGCGTTGACCGTTCAAATCTTCTGGTTCAACAACACTTGAACCACCGCATGCCGCCAGCAACCCGGCAACACCAGCTAATAAAGCAAAGTTTTTTATTTTCATGAAAATACTCCCTTGAGTTTCTGTTGCTCATGGTCTAGTGTATAATAAAATTTTTCAAAAAGCAAGATAAAATTATATGGTGATGAAAATGCAAAATTCGTTGAAAGACCTAGTATTGGCGGGGGTTAAATGGGAATTATCGGAAAATTCTGTTGGGTTTATGGAATTAATACATCAAAACGCACCTGCGCCAGAACGCACACGCACAGTATCAACGGTTGTGCCACCGATATCACCAATTGTCCCGATGTCTGTGGATACTGCAGTTGCAATGGCGACACGTCCAACAACGGTTGATGCGCTTTTGCGAATGATATTGGAATTTAATCATCCGTTGCGTGCCAGTGTGACCAATACTGTATTGCCATCGGCGGCAAAAAATCCAAATGGGATAATGATAATAACAGATATTCCATCCAGTGATGACGATTTGTCGGGCAATATTCTTTCGGGGGTGGCAGGGGATTTATTGGATAAAATGCTTGTCGCCATAGGAATGTCGCGTGAGACAGTGTCAATAACACCATTGATTTTTTGGCGGACACCGGGTGGACGCACCCCGTCGCGCACAGATTTAGATTTGTCGCGACCATTTGTTGATCGTTTCATAGAATTACCGGAACCAAAAATAATCATAACATTGGGAACAATTGCCGCGTCCGAAATTGTGCCAGGTATGAATTTAATGCACAATCATGGTATGGAATCTGTTTTGCCGAATGGTATTCACGTATTTTCAATTTATCATCCAAATTATATGATATTGAAACCCGAATCCAAACGTGACGTATGGAATGTTTTGCAACAAGTGCAAAATTTGTTGAAAAATTCTTAGAAATGTTTAATACTTGGCACGTATATATCAAAAGGAGCATACAATTAAAAACGTAAATAATCGTGATAATCGTCGTGACATGGGTCCGCGTATAAACAACAGAATAACTGCAAAAACCGTTCAGGTTATAAGCGGTGATGGTCAAAATCTTGGAATTATGCAAACATCTGACGCAATT
>CAMYXE010000020.1 GCA_947303165.1 uncultured Pseudomonadota bacterium
TTCCGTCTGCCTTTCGCCTGCGGTTCGAACCACTACTTCGTAGGTTCAAATCCTGACCCGACCAAAATAAATAAAAATCGCCGGACAAACCGGCGATTTTTATTCATGGTCGGAGTAACAGGATTCGAACCTACGACCTCTACGTCCCGAACGTAGCGCTCTACCAGGCTGAGCTATACTCCGAACACACACAACAAACAAACGTTCCGAAGGAACACGCCGATTATAGAACACCAATATTCTTTTGCAACTTTTTTTTAATTTTTTTCTTTTTTTATTGTAATTCTGCTTGTTTTTGCGCAATAATGTGGCATTATTCGCACTGAATTAAAAATGCTTCAAAACAAGAGATATAAAATATGTTCGCAACAAAATTTTTAACAAAAGAAAAGTTTGATAATTACGAAGACTATATTGCAAATGGCCGTCCAATTGTTCCTGAACATTTCAATTTCGCATATGATGTAATTGACGAAATTGCACGTGAAACACCGGACAAGTTGGCGATTATTTGGGTTGATGATAACCATGTCCCACGCAACTTCACTTTTTCTGATTTATCACGTATGTCGAATGCAATGGCAAATTATCTTACGTCACGCGGACTTAAAAAAGGCGATACTGTTTTGCTTTTCTTGCGTCGTCGCTGGGAATATTGGGTTTTGATGATGGCCATGCACAAAATCGGTGTAATTCCAATTCCGTCCACCAATCAATTAAAATCCGAAGATATTAAATACAGGATTGACACTGCCGAAAGCAAAGCAATCATTGCTTTTGATGACGGTCATATAATGAATGAAATCAAATCTGCGATTGGTGATGCTGATGTAATGTTAATTACAAATGACGAAGTCGCCGATTCGTTAAATACTATGCCAGATACATTGGAACGTGTGCCAAACGAAAATACTGACACTATGGTTATTTATTTCACCAGTGGCACAACCGATATGCCAAAAATGGTTGCCCATAATTATATGTACCCATTGGGACATATTAATACTGCGGTATTTTGGCAACGCCTGCATGACGGCGATATACACTTTACATTATCCGAATCAGGTTGGGCAAAATGTTCGTGGGGAAAAATGTATGGCCAGTGGCTTGCTGGTGCAACAGTTTTCATATTTGATGTAGCCGGCATATTTACAGCACACGACTTGTGGCGCGTAATATCAGAAAATCACGTTACATCATTCTGCGCACCACCTACTGTTTACAAAATGTTAATTCATGCCGATATATCAAAATACGATATCTCATCATTAGTCAAGGCTGACGTTGCGGGCGAAGCATTGAATCCAGAAGTTTTCGAGCGCTTCTTTGATATGACTGGTGTGAAATTACACGAAGGTTTTGGTCAAACAGAAACAACCGTCCAATTATTTACAAATGAATGGATTGAACCGAAACCTGGCAGCATGGGTATGCCTGCGGCAGGATGGGACATAAAATTGCTAGACGAAGGTGGCCGACCAGTTGTCGAAGATGGCAAAGTCGGGGAAATTTGCATTTCTTTGGAAAAAGGACGCCCTGTTGGTATGTTCCAGAAATATCATAAAAACGAAAAGTTAACCGAACAAGCCTTCCGCGACGGCTACTATCACACTGGTGATGTCGCATATCGCGATTCCGACGGCTATTACTGGTTTGTTGGTCGTAACGATGATTTAATCAAATCGTCTGGATACCGTATAAGTCCATTTGAAGTAGAAAGTGTCTTGATGGAACACCCGGCGGTTCGCGAGGTCGCAGTAACTGGAATCCCCGATCCATCACGTGGCCAGGCGGTCAAAGCAACAATTGTCTTGAATAAATATTTCCAAGGTCACGACATTTTGATTCGCCAATTACAAGATCATGTTCGCAATCGCACAGCATCATATAAATACCCACGTGTAATTGAATTTGTGGACAGCCTGCCTATGACAATTTCGGGCAAGATTCGTCGCGCCCTGATTCGTACATTGGACAGCGCGAAAAAATCCATTGTCGAACCAGTCAAAAATTCAATCGGCCTTGGCAAAGACGAAAAAGACAAATAAAAAACGCGGTTTAAATACCGCGTTTTTTCTCAAATAATGCGTTACGCATCATACCCTCGGCAATATTTAGAACCGTTATTGTTCGCGTTTTATCAAACCATTGGGCCAGTTCCGGAGCCAACTGCGATACCTTCTCATTTGGTCGCCAATAAACAGTAATTAAAGAATCACCATCACAATATGAGCAACTCATTTTATTACAACACGACGTCCCGTGTAAAAAACACGCATTGCAATTCCCTGCTATCTTTTGTGCTTTAACAGGTTTTAAATATTGTTCCAGCGGTGTTTGTTCTGCCTTTTCTTTGAACAACATTTTATTATTGCACCTTCTTTAACACTAATGATGCATTCGTTCCGCCAAATCCGAAAGAATTAGAAAGCGCAACATTGACCTTGCGTTTCTTTGCCGCATTCGGAACCAAGTCGAAATCACCAACCTCGTCGACAGGGTCATCAAGGTTTATCGTCGCCGGAACAATTCCGTCACGAATCGCTAAAACGCAGAATATCGCCTCGACTGCGCCGGCGGCACCCAATAAATGCCCCGTCATAGACTTAGTCGAAGACATACATGCGTTTGTTCCAGCAAACAAATCTTTGACCGCAATCAACTCGCCCATATCCCCAAGGCCGGTTGAAGTTCCATGTGCATTAATATAATCCACATCCGCAGGTTTAAGGCCCGCATCATTTAATGCCGCAACCATCGCGCGCCTGCCACCTTCGCCATTTTCGGCCGGTGCCGTGATATGGTGTGCATCACCTGAAAGACCGTATCCTGCAACCTCGGCATAAATTTTTGCACCACGTGCAACCGCATGTTCATATTCTTCCAAAACCAATACACCCGCACCTTCGGCCATAATGAAACCATCACGTCCCTTGTCCCATGGGCGCGATGCACGTTCAGGCTCATCATTGCGTGTACTTAATGCTTTCATAGCCGCAAAGCCAGAAATACCAAGTCTGCCGACGGCACTTTCGCATCCACCGCAAACCATAATATCCGCGTCACCATGTTGAATCAGCCGAACACCCTCGCCTATGCTGTGTGCACCTGTTGCGCATGCTGTAACCATCGCAACATTTGGTCCTTTGAAACCATATCTTATAGAAATATGTCCAGCTGCCATATTTATAATGCACTTTGGTATAAAGAACGGACTGATATGACGCGGCCCATTTTCCGACAGTTCACAACAATTTTCATAAATAGTGTTCAATCCGCCAATACCGCTACCAACGGAAACACCTATACGTTCCTTATCACCAGTATACGTATCTAATCCCGCATCACGTACCGCCTCGTCCGCGGCAACAACACCATATAAAATACATTTATCCATCTTTCTTTGATCACGTGGTTCAACAACTAAATCTGGATTAAACATCCCAGGTTCTGTTCCACGTATAGGCAACCCAGCGATTTGCGATGCCAAATCAGAAACATCAATATCTTCTATTTTGCGCACACCAGATTTCCCGGCCAATATATTTTTCCACGCATATTCAACCCCAGTTCCCACAGGTGATACAATTCCCATACCTGTGATGACAACTCTTTTCATGATCTTATTCCTTTATAAAGTTAAACTTACGCCCCAATGATAATATTTTTTTACAAAAAAATACAGTAAAAAAACCGCCACGCCTGATAACATACTGCGTGACGGTAATAATCAATTTTTCAACTTATTTTGCTGCTGGTGCCGCGGCTTTCTTGGCGTGTGCATCAATATATTTTACTGCATCACCAACCGTTGACAATTTTGCAGCTTCTTCATCTGGGATTGTGATATCAAATTCTTGTTCGACAGCCATAACAAATTCCACAACGTCCAAAGAATCCGCACCCAAATCATTAACAAATGCGGCCGCTTCTGTAACCTTGGCTTCGTCGACACCCAATTTTTCCACAACCAATTTTTTCACTTTTTCAAAAGTTGACATTTTACATCCTTTGTTTTAGTTAAACTTTTTGTCACACCTTCATGACGTTCATGACTAAAAAGCTATCATTTTATAACCACTATGTCAAGGAATTATAACAAATGATAACACCAACCAAACTATTCACCAAGGAATAAATCTTCTAATAAATTGTTCATATTTGCACGTAAATCTTCCTTGTCCCCAGCCCAAACCAAGTGGCGCATCATAAATTTATAGACATCGTCCATAGTCAAATTTGGGATTCCTGCATCCTTAACCACACGCGACCACGCAAGTCGCGGATCGGTCAGATGCCCATGGCCACGTCCCGGGAAAACCCAATACCCATCTTGGGGCAAATCTTGCAACAACACGACCGCCATATCTGACAGCGGATTTTCATTCCACATATCACGATTAAAATCTAAATCAGACCACTGCATAGAAAACACCTGATTTTTGGTGGCAAAACCATAAACCAACATTAAAAATGCAGAACGCATTACAAAGTCAGGATATTTTTTAATATACTCCACAAGTCGCTTTAACCCGTATTTATTAATCGGCCGAACACGACGATTTTGTTCCAATTTAGGTAAATTTACAACAGGATTATTTTTTATATATCCCGTATCAATGGCGTACCGAAAAATACTTTGCAACAATTCTTGCATACGTTCCGCAATTGCACGTCCATCAATTTTGTTTACTGTATCACGAACATCATCAGTTGTAACATCTGAAACATTTTTATCAAATAGTAGAACAAGGTGTCTATCTATGGAACGCACCAACTTGTCGTATGAACCAACAGAACGATGAACACGATTTTTCAAATACATTTGCAAAAAGTCATGAAAAGTTATTTTCTTGCGTTTTGTCTGAATTTTTTTTGACGCATCTTCCAATACCGTGTTAACTGCGCTACGTGCATCTTCGATATCCATATCTGGGTAATTTCCAATAATAACACGTCTATCGCGGCCATGTATACGTTTACGAACAAAGAACGTTTTTATACCACGACTTGTTATATACATCCGCAAACGTGGTTCTGACAAATCTTGCACAACATCAAAACCTTGCGCTGGCGCAACAAGATTATCCAAAATATACGGATTAAAAAAGAACTGGTGCGCCATGGCGTTCCCCCTACTACTATTGTTATTCCCCGTATTCCTTTACTGTCGACGCAACCATCGCTGTTTCGGCCCGACATTTAGCTTCGACCGCTTCCTTATGCGCTTTTTCTGCTCGAAAATATGCCGCATTAAATGGGTGCAACGGACACGTTTTACTTGTACACGCAACAGGATTATCTGTATTAAACCGATTGCAATTTGACGTCATATGTGGATACCCCTGGAAACATCCATCTGAACTAAACTTTTGCACTTCGTTGACAGCGGCTAGTAATTTGATATGCCTATAACCATGGTTTAATAAGGCCAACAGATATAAGAATTGCTTCCTTTTTTCTTTCAATAACATAACCATACCTCTTTTATTTCTTCTTGCAACGTGGCCTTAACGCATATCGCATAACCCGACGTTTTTCCAACAATTCATTGTAAGTGTTTTCGGCATTGATTAATTCGTTTTTGTTATCTATATACGCCATATTCGCCCCAAACCCTGCGCAAATTGGTGGACATGCAGTAAAACACCGCTGTTTAGCATTCCAGAATACCCTGAATTCCCTGCCATCTTTGTATGCATCTAATTCAGGTGCATCCCAAACAGCATTTTCAATTGGAACATAACCATCATGCTTTGGTGCCCAGATAACGTCATATCTAACCCATTGCCTGTTTACACTTTCGTAAATAACTATTATCTTGGCTCCATCGTCTAAATCAACCTGGGAAAAATCGGCATATTTTATCCCGTCTTTTTCCGCCGGTGGCACCTCGGTTCGTGAATGCATTTTTGCATATTGAATATGCAAGGATGTATCTATTAGACAATCACTATTTGCCACTTTGTTAACCGCATCCTTTGCGGTTCCCACCATATTTGCCATCGCCGCAATTAACTGAATACGTTTACAATATTGATGTTTTGAATAATCTCCACACTCATCTTCTGACCAATTATTATGAGGATTTATAACAACACAATGCAACCTTGACCCTGGTTTTGCCATGGCACCAGTATCATGATTCACCGGGACTGCAGTTATCAATTCAGAGGCATCAAGTGCCGAATTACGCAGATTTTGGACCTGGCGTTTTTGTTTCCGAACTTGTCCGGTTATATCCTTATAACTTGTCCTATTAACAATAAATTCTTTCATCCCCAGCACATCCCAAAACGCAAGGTTACGTTCATGTATTGCATTTTTTACCACATTAAAATCACCAATAATTTTTGTGTTATATGGTTTATTCGGACACGTTTTATTGTTACATTCAACATCCACATTAAAAAATTCACACTTTTCTTGTTTGCCGCCAACTATATGTGCACCGGTCTCATTAACAACAGTCTTGTTTTTAGAAACCCGGCATTGAAACTTTCCAAGGGAATTCAAATAATGCAACCAGGCACCAATAACTTGTCTTTGTGCATCCATTAAATTTTTTACTTTTGTATTACTCATACTTCTCACCATATTATGTTATTTTTCTGAACGACCAAGCACTCTCATAAAAGCATGTCTAACTGAATTCTTGACGAAATTCCATCTTGCATTACGTGCTGCATAACAAGCATCAACGGCATCAACATATGCATTTTGATTATCTTTATGTTCGCATTCTTCATTACATTTTTGGCAACCATAACAAAATGTTCCACAATTCCGAACTATACCAAAATCATATACCCGTTCAGTTCCCGGAATATCACTGACATAACCTTCAACATCTGGATTCGTACTTACCACTCTAATTATGCACCTTTTCTTAATGTCTTCACGCGGTGTTTCGTCTGTGACAACCAATGTTATCGCCCCTTCACGCGCTTGCTTCTCATCGCGCTTTGTCTTGATATCATCTGATAATCTGCGCCATTCAGTTTTAAAATTTTCCCATTTTTGTTTTAAAGTTACTACTTCTTTGACCTCATTATTACCAATATTGTTATCTTTTTCGTATGCTTTCCTCAGCGCCCTGGCTTTGATATACGCCAAATACAAAAGATAATACTTGCAATCTGATTTCAAGCACGGTGTCTCTTTACCATAATCGCCGCAATTCTGCGTTATTCCTGGTCTTGGACCATAACTATCTTTTGCATCATAAATATCTATCACTTTATCAAAAACATTTATACACGTTTCCCTTTGATCTGTTGCATGTGGATGCATAATATATTCAGGTTTGCGTGTTGTTATGGCTGCACGTGCACGTTCTTCTGCGGCACATAATTCTTGATATTTAGGATCGACATGTTCTTCCATTTTTATTTCCCTTTATTATACTTTCAGTGCATTAATAAATGCGGATTGTGGTATTTCCACATTACCGAATGTCCGCATACGTTTTTTCCCCTCCTTCTGCTTCTCCAACAATTTTCTTTTACGCGTGATATCACCGCCGTAGCATTTGGCGGTCACGTCCTTGCGGTATGCCGCAATTGTTTCACGTGCAATAATTTTTCCACCAATTGCCGCCTGTAATGGTATCTTGAACTGATGTCGTGGAATCAGATCTTTTAATTTTTCAACAATTGTGCGCCCACGCTTTTCGGCACTTGACCTGTGACACATAAACGACAATGGCTCTACATTTTCTTCATTTACCAATATTGAAACCTTTACCAGATCAGACGGCTGATACCCCTGAACCACATAGTCAAATGATGCGTATCCCGATGATATAGATTTAACACGGTCATAAAAATCAAAAACAATTTCCGCCAATGGCAACTTATATACCAAAACCGCCCTATTCCCAACATAGGAAATATTTTCCTGGATACCACGACGTTCGGAACACAGCGACATAATTCCGCCCATATATTTGTCAGGCATCATTATCGTCGCACGCACCCATGGTTCTTCAATAGATTCAATTTTTGTGATGTCTGGCATATCGGCCGGATTTTCTAAATCCATGGTCTCACCATTACGCAAATGAATTTTATACAGCACACTTGGCACGGTGTTTATCAGATTCAGATTAAATTCACGTGCCAATCGTTCACTAATAATTTCCATATGCAACAAACCCAAAAATCCACAGCGTAATCCAAAACCCAATGCCGAAGACTTTTCGGTGGTAAACACAAACGATGCATCATTTAATGCCAATTTTTCCGCACTTTCACGCAAGGCTGGGTAATCATCGGCCTCCATCGGGAAAAACGAAGAAAACACGACTGGCACCGACGGTTTGAAACCCGGTAATGGTTCAACAGTTGCACGTGCATCCGCAATAGTATCACCAACCTTGCAATCATGAATCGTTTTCATACCTGTAATAATAAAACCGACCTCACCAGTATATAATTCATCAACATTGACCATTTTCGGTGTAAAATACCCGATTTTTTCAACAGTGTATTCCGCACCCGTCGCAACAAAATGAATCTTCTGACCGCGCCGCAAAGTCCCATCAACAACACGAACCAAGACAACAACACCTAAATAAGAATCATACCACGAATCGACCAATAACGCGCGTGTCGGCGCATTTTCATCACCATGTGGTGCCGGCAATTTATGAACAATTTCTTCTAATAATTCCGGAACACCCGCCCCAGTTTTACCCGATACAGCAATTGCGTTTTTCGCATCCAAACCAATAACATCAGAAATTTGGGCACGCGTGCCATCAACATCACTGGATGGCAAATCAATTTTGTTTAAAACTGGCAACATTTCCAAATCATTATCCAATGCCAAATAGGCATTTGCCAACGTCTGTGCCTGGACCCCTTGGGTCGCATCCACCAAAACCAATGCACCTTCGCACGCCGCCAAACTGCGTGACACCTCGTATGAAAAATCGACGTGCCCCGGCGTATCCATCAAATTCAGTTGATATGTTTGCCCATCCTTGGCACGATAATTCAATCGCACTGTCTGCGCCTTTATCGTGATTCCGCGTTCACGCTCAATATCCATAGAATCTAAAACTTGGGCCTTCATTTCGCGCGATTCTAAACCACCAGTATATTCAATCAGTCTATCGGACAATGTCGATTTACCATGATCAATATGCGCAACAATGGAAAAATTTCTTATATTAGACTGCTTCATTCCTTACCTTTACGCTGGAGTGTCTGCGGCAATGATACACTCGTATATCTGCAATCGCAAGGGAAAAATTACTTTAAATTGTTCAACAAATCGTCAATGCGGGCGGCACGTTCCAGCGTATCATCATAAACGAATTTAATCTGCGGAACGTACTTTTGATCCAACCGTTGTCCCATCAAGAACCGAATCGTACGTGTTTCGATATCCAATCGACGTTGCGCTTCGTCGATATCATTT
>CAMYXE010000021.1 GCA_947303165.1 uncultured Pseudomonadota bacterium
CGGTAGTTACGAAACAAAAATAAAAAAATCCCCATAGCCATGGGGATTTTTTTGTGGTATAATTCGACCAAACAGAAAGGAAAAGATATGAAACCAAAAATGATCATTTTAATGGGTGGCCAAGGCGTAGGCAAGGGCACGCATGCCCGTTCATTGGTTGCACGTGATGGATACGGTTATATCGAAACAGGCGCAATTTTGCGCGGATTGCCGCCGGAATCAAAATTGGCAAAAATTATCGCGCGTGGTGAATTGGTCCCAGATGCTGATTTGTTTGAATTGATTGGTGGTGCCATAGATAAAACATCGGGCAATATTATTCTTGATGGCTTCCCTCGCACCCTGGGCCAGGCACAATGGATTGTGCAAAATTATGCTGATAAATATGACGTTCGGGTCATATACCTTAATGTCCCCAAAGAAATTATGTTGGCACGTATTCAAAAACGTATTCGTGAAGGTGGTGGACGTGCAGATGATGCAGATGATTCAATTGTTCGGCGTCGGTTGGATAATTTCTTTAAAACAACCATGCCGGCCATAGAATGGTTGCGCACTGCAAACGGTGTAAAATTCTCGGATGTCAATGTTGATGACGAAGATTTTAATGTGAATTTTGCACGTGTATCAGCCGCAATTGACTAAATAATGCGACGGCGCACAATAATAAACAGTGCATATCCAACCAATAATGCCATAATCAACAGGAATATAATAACGCCTGTGTCTGTGTTTTCTGCAAATGGCAGGGCAACATTCATTCCATAATATCCCACAACCAATGTCGGCAACATCAATATAATGTTCCACATGGTAAGGCGGTTAATGTAAGTGTTGGAATCAATATTAATAACGCTTTCAAATGTTTCTTTGATAGATTTTAACATTTTGGTATAACTGGTCACTACTTCGATACCCTGGGACAGTTCAATACGCGAATCTTCAACCAATTCGACACATTCGTCGGTTTTTGCAAATCCACGAACCTTTTCCAATTTATCCAACACAGACAGGTTCCCCTTTAACCCCGTCATATACAATGTATAACTGTTTTCAACGTCCAATAATGCCAGCAGTTCTTTCTTTCTAATCTGTTGTTGCAGATTTTTCTTGGATTCCACAACGCGCTTATTTAATTCTTTTAAACAACGCAGGTAAGATTCAGCAATATAGTATATAATGTTTAATATAAATTCCTCGCGTGAAGTTTTTTCGGCACGTTTGATTTTATCAAGCAAATCACAACGTTTACGACAAACGGTAATAACACGATTTGTAGAATAAATAATGCTTAGTGGTTCGGTGTGCCATTGGGTATCTGTTTCACGGTTAACAATAGGAAAACGAACGATTATAACCTTGTAATCGTCTTCTACCTCAATACGTGGTTGTTCATCAGGGTCCAAGATGTCCGAGATGGTATCCTCGTCAATTTTGTATTCTTCCTGCAGTTTTTCAAAATCTTCGTGATCGGGGTTTCCAACATTTATCCAAGAAAAGGTCTTTAGTTTTTCGGTATCGAACATTGCGGTCCCCTTTGTTTAATTGACCACACATTTTATAGTTAAAAGAGAAAAAAATCAAATTAAAAACACAGATAATTTTTAATAAAATACACAACATGACAAAGAAACGATACACTGCACCATCGGCATATAAAATATCAACTTACCTGGTTCGGGTGGTTGGCCTGGTATTGGCGCTAATATTTACATGGTGGGCAATCAAGTCTATGGGGTCGCTTATCTCGCTGATATTTTAGTTTTTACAAATATAATTAAAAAAATTATAAATCTAGTATTTTGGTCTTGCGTTTTATACGGAAAAATTTGTAAGATTGATATGAACCAGGAGTAATCTTGGCGTGAAGACATGGTAAAACCCTTGCTATCCGCCGGTTTTATGGGGATTTCGGTTTTGCCAATGTAATAAAACCAAGGGGGGTAAACACCATGAAAATGAATTTGTTTATCGCAGGAATTTGCGGGTTGGTGTTTGCAATTGGCCCCGTTTATGCTACCGAGGAAGGACAACAGGTTGCCGATGTTAAGGTGACCTCTAAAACTTATGTCCGAAACCAGGTGGACGCAAAGCAAAATAAAATCGGTGCCGGAACAAATGGTTCGGTTGTGACCTATACCGGCAACGAAGGTGTCGTCGGCGAAAAGGCCGTATATAACGAATCTGCGTCATATAATTCGGGCGCACTGGTCGAAGCAGGCCAGGTAAATTCCGCCATACAGAATGGTATTAATAACCATTTGGAATGTGCAGAAACACGTGATGGGACATGTGTATTGTGGCGCATAAAAACCTTAAGTGGAACACACTTTAATCATGGTTAATCTTATGATGTAATCTGTGGCGAACACGGATTTAAAATATTCCCTGTTTTATTTATATGTTATCCGCTGGGGTATCAGTTACTTGGATATTTTTATTAAAAAATTTGCTTATTTATTATTTCTGCCTTGCGTTTTATGTGAAAAAAATTGTATTATCACAACGAGCCCAGTAAAATACGGACTCGGGGCTGTAGCAAGCCTGTCTTATCCGGTGTAAATGCATCGTTAATTCAATTTATCGTTGTTTTTGCACCGTTATATTCCCCGATATTTGTCGGGGTGCCGGTGGTGATATAATACGGCATTGCCGAAAAGCCATTGGAATCAATGATAAGATGATTGCTAACACCCCGACCGTCAATTCTGTTTGGCGGTTGTTTTTATGTCATATGGGGAAAGGTATGAAGAAAATCTTTGTTGCAATCTGTATTATATTTTCATGTGTTGTTCATGCTGATACGACACTTACATCAAAAAATTATGTTGATGACCAGGTTGCAACAAAACAGGACATTGTTCCCGCAAAAGATATAAATACCGTTTTAACACATACTGGTGAATCGGGTAGCATCGGTGAAAAAGGAATTTATGATTCAACCGGAACATATGCCGGTCATTCAACCGAATTGGTAACCGCGGGTGTTGCGGACGCCGCAATACAAAATGCGATAGATACGGAATTTGTATGTGTAGAATGGCATGAAAACGACGAACACACAGACGCGAATTGTTTGGGTTGGCAAATTCAAAATGTATTCCATAAAAGCAAAAATTTGTTTAATAAAGACGACCCCAATATGAGAAATTGTTGGTTTTCCTATGGAACGAATTTCATCGGTAAAAATTTTTTTACAGCAAGCTGTACAGATCCAGGAAGGTCTTGGTACACCAGTGCACCAATTCCGGTTGTCCCAAATGAAACATATACAGTATCAAATCATACAAAATCTCCAAATTCAGGATCAAATCCTTCTTTTTTATACTTGGATGAAAATTTTATAATATTGGATGGTTTTAAAAATGCCAGCCACACGCGACGAACTTTCACAATACCAGATAATCCAGATATAAAGTATGTGGTAATTCCATTATATGGTGGTCAATTGGATTTTGCGCAATTTGAACTGGGTTCAACCGCGACGGCATATCAACCATACGGCAATACGTATATTCCAGAAAATCAATAATGTAAATTTATTTAAAAACCAATATCTGTGAAATCGTCATGACCGGCATTCGGCACAACAATAATTTCCCCAGTTTTACCAATGGCTCGTCGCGAAAGTTCGTTTGGAACAACCTTGTCATCTTCGCCAATATAATGTTTCGCCGGAACATTTGGCATTTTTCTAAGGTTTAATGATTTTGTTAATGGTGCATCGCCAAAATAGTTTGTCCATGCCGCATGATCAAGGACCCCGGCAACGGTAACCCATTGTTTTATAGGCACATTCGGATACTTTTCGATTACAAGCCCCGAAACCATCGCACCACCGGAATACCCAATCAAGACAATCTTGCGCCGTCCCGCGACTTTTTTAATCGCCGTTGCCATAGAATCAATAATTTTTGCGGAAAAACGTCCGTCTGTCCAATCGGTATCGCTGCATGCCGATGACATTATAAATTGGCATGGACGCGCCATATATACCACGTTTGCCGATTTGTCCCGCATGGCTAAATCGCGCATCATTGTTCCGCGCGGGGTTGGGTCAGATGCCGGCCGGCCATAGGCATCAAATGCGCGACCGTCGCCTTCGATATAAATATGAATATCAGATTTCGGCTTGGTTATTTTCTGATAGGTTGCGATTTCATAATCATTTGATTTTACCGGGACAAATTTAAAATCTGCGGTCGGCTTCCATGCCGTTGCACATCCATACAATGCAAAAAATAACAATACCTTGCGCATGGTTTATATATTACAACAAAATATGAAAAACGTCAAAAAATAAAATGCTTGACAAAAGTTTATTTTAGGCTATATTTATGACAAATAAACAAAAAGGGTCAAATATGTTTGCAAAATTAAAAATGAAATTGGCGGCAAAACGTATGCAGCGCAAGAAAGATTATGCCGCATCAGATAAACGTATTCGCAAAGAAAACACATTAAAACGTGTTATCTTGTGGCCATTCCGTATGATTGGACGTTTAATCCGTTGGATTTGGGACACAATATGCGCAGTTTGTTCTTGGATTTGGGGTGGCGTTGTTTGGTTGGTGCGCCGTATTTGGAAATGGCTGTGCAGCATCAATTTAGTTGGCCTTTTAAATTTGGCTTTATTGATTGCTATTATTGTATTGTGTTCTATGTTAATTCTTGATTTGTTTAATTGTTATCGCAGACCTGTTGTTGTTATGGGGCCTGCAAAGAGTGTCCCGATTGAATTTACTAAAAATACCAAAACAAAAAATATTCCGTTACCAATGCCGCGTAATACCAAAAAAGGTGAATTGCCAATCGCAAATGTTGTGCCAACCAAGCCATCAGATGATCCAACTTTGCGTGAACATGGTGATGGTAAAATCTATGGCGACATCATAATAGAATCACGTGCCGAGGCAATCGTCCTTAAAAACGGTGCACATATCAGTGGCAGTTTGTATTTGCAACATATGCGTAAATATGTTTTACCATGCAATGTCACTATTGAAGGTAATTTATTCCTGCGCGATGTGAATATGGTGCAATTTTGTGGGCCTTTTAATGTCAAAGGTAATATTTATGTAAGTCCACGTTCATCATTTGGTCCTATTCCACGTGAATCACACCTGGGGGGACAGATAATTTTATAATGGTAAATTGGGTTATGGTGAAATGACCGCTTGCATGCGGTCATTTTTCTTGTTTCAAAACATTCAAAAATATGATATAATGAATCATGCTAACAAAAGGAAGAAAAATGAACACACTTGAAAGAATCTTGGGAACGTTGGTAAGAAACCTTGGCTATACCGTTGTTTTGGTCTTGGCCATTATCTTGTTTGCCATATTCTCGGATGGCCTGGTTAGTGGTATTATTACCGCAATATCTGCGTTGTTGGGGTATGCATGTATTGTTGCGTTATACCGCGAATTCAAAAAATCGCCGACCAAGAAAAAGAAATAAAAAAATCCGCCGATTTGGCGGATTTTTTGTTTTTGGTTTTTCTAACATTATTTTACGGTCAGTTCTTTACCGTGAACGTCAACATAGACCGTTGAACCTTCGGTAATAGCATCAGACAAAATCAAATCCGCAATTTTATCTTCAACCGCCGATGTAATAAGGCGTTTTAGTGGTCTTGCACCAAACACCGGGTCATAACCGTTTTCAGCAAGCCATTTAATCGCCTTGTCTGTGACATCCAGGTCTATGCGGCGTGTGGCCAAACGACTGCGGACACCACGTAATTGGATTTCAACGATGCCAGACATAACGTCTTTGCCCAATTGGTTAAAGAACACAATTTCATCAATACGATTAATAAATTCTGGACGGAAATGCTTTTTAACTGCATCCATACTTGGCAAATTACTTGTCATAATGATAATAGTGTTCGTGAAATTCACAACGTGTCCTTGGCCATCGGTCAAACGACCATCGTCCAATATCTGCAAAAACACATTGAATACGTCTGGATGCGCCTTTTCAATTTCGTCAAACAGCAACACCTGATATGGACGTCTGCGGACGCTTTCGGTCAATGTGCCACCTTGTTCATAACCAACGTATCCCGGGGGACTGCCGATAAGGCGGGCAACCGAATGTGGTTCCATATATTCACTCATATCAATACGCGTCATTGCAGTGTCGTCGTTAAACAAATATTCTGCCAATGCCTTGGCGACCTCGGTCTTACCAACACCAGTCGGCCCCAGAAACATAAAACTGCCCGATGGTCTGCGCGGGTCAGAAAGCCCCGCACGCGAACGACGAATTGCACGTGACACGACAGCCAATGCCTCGTCTTGACCGACTACACGTTTGCGCAGTTCGTCTTCGATATTAAGCAATTTCGATTGTTCACTGGCGCTTAATCTGTCGGCGGGGACACCGGTCCATTTACTGACGACCGCGGCAATGTGTTCCGGCAAAACAGTCTTGTATTCGCGTGATTCAGTATTCATCTTCTTTATATTTTCTTCCAAGGCCGGAATCTTGCCATATTGTAATGCCGATGCCTTTTCATAATCGCCGGTCCTCATTGCGGCGGCAACTTCGGCCTTGGCGGCATCCAATGCAGCCATAGCGTCCGACAATGCGCGCATTTTGTCCTGTTCTGCACGCCAATCTGCGGTCATCTTTTTAGATTTTTCTTCCAATCCCGCGATAACTTTTTCCAATTCGACAAGGCGTTTTTTTGATTCTTCGTCTTTTTCTTTCTTTAGGGCCTGTTGTTCGATTTTAAGTTGCATGATATGCCGGTCAATTTCGTCCAAAGCCTCGGGTTTAGACGCAACCTCCATACGAACGCGCGCGGCGGCTTCGTCCATCAAATCGATGGCTTTGTCTGGCAAAAACCTGTCGGTAATATAGCGGTCAGATAGACGCACCGCGGCAACCAAGGCGGCGTCTGCAATACGCACACCGTGGTGACCTTCGTATTTTTCTTTTAGCCCACGCAAAATGGAAATCGTATCGTCAACCGTCGGTTCATCAATATAAACCGGTTGAAAACGACGGGCAAGCGCCGGATCTTTTTCAATATATTGGCGATATTCGTCCAAGGTTGTCGCACCCAAACAATGCAATTCGCCACGCGCCAACATTGGTTTAATAAGGTTTCCGGCATCCATACTGCCTTCGCCTTTGCCTGCGCCGACCAGTGTATGCAATTCATCAATGAACAAAATTATTTCGCCATTGGAATCTTTGACGGCCTTTAATATTGCCTTGAATCGGCCTTCAAATTGACCACGGAACATTGCGCCCGCCATCAATGCGCCCATATCCAAAGACAAAAGTTTTTTGTTTTGCAGATTTTCTGGGATGTCGCGCGAAATGATTCTTTCCGCCAAACCTTCAACAATCGCGGTTTTACCAACGCCGGGACTTCCAATCAAAACAGGATTATTTTTTGTCCTGCGTGATAACACTTGAATAGTACGGCGGATTTCTTCGTCGCGTCCAATAACCGGGTCCAATTTGCCGTCTGCGGCCAATTTGGTAAAATCGGTCGTATATTTTTCAATGGCCTGGGCCGGTGTTTCTTGCATAGTTTCTTCTGGATTCATAATTAATTCCTCTTTATAATGTTTTTGGTTAACATATATATAGTCGCGGTCGGCATTATTTTCAAGACTGCGGAAGACAAACCTAACCATGGGAAAACAAAATGAATTTTTCAGATTCTGATATCAAACAAATAACCAATCATGGCCTTACCGTGCAAGAGGTTGAACATCAAATTGCGGACTTTATACGCGGGTTCCAGTTTGCAGAAATTATTCGCCCCGCAACGGTTGCAGATGGTGGAATTCAAGAATTGAATTATGAAACGCGAAAAGAGTATATCGATACATATCAAAACTATGCCAAAACACACACTGTTGTAAAGTTTGTTCCTGCATCAGGGGCGGCAACGCGTATGTTGCGTGATTTATTTATGTTTTTGGAAACGGACGAATTAAACGATACTGCGCGCAAGGTATGCGAACATGCACGCATGTTGGCTTTGTATAATGAATTAAATTTAAATGCAAATGCAACCGAGAACGATATCGCGCGCGCAATTGTAAATAAATATGGAAATATGCCAAAGGGACTTGTTCCTTTTCATGCGTATAAAGACGGAGCAGAAGTTCGCACTCCAATCGCCGAGCACTTGGTTGAGGGTGCCAAATATGCGATGTCGAATGGAAATACGGTAAACATACATTTTACTGTATCGCCAGAACACCACAAGGAATTTGAAAACGAAATAAATAACATCATACCCGAATATAGCAGACGTTTTGGCATTAAATATAATATATCCATCTCGGAACAAGATCCTTCCACCGACACAATAGCGGTAAATCCAGATAACACGCCGTTCCGTACAGAAGAGAGCGCATTGCTATTTCGCCCAGCGGGGCATGGCGCATTGATAAAGAACCTGAATGAAATAGATGCCGATATAATCTTTATTAAAAATATCGATAATGTATGTACCGATACCGTCGCACACGACACGATAGAATATAAACAGGCATTGGCGGGAATGTTGATATCCGTTCAAACACAAATTTTTGAATATCTGCGTGAATTGGATACGGGCAGGGGCGATGTAAATGAAATTGCCGAATTTGTAAAAACTGTTTTGTGCACCGATGTTGTGCCAAATGCGGATGAATTGAGGAAAATATTAAATCGCCCATTGCGCGTCTGTGGTATGGTAAGAAATACTGGTGCACCCGGGGGTGGTCCATTCTGGGTTAAGAACGCCGGTTTGCAAATTGTTGAATCATCACAAATTGCACCAGATGCGCGTGATATTATGAATAAGTCCACTCATTTTAACCCGGTTGATTTAGTATGTGGGGTTCACGATTATATGGGGAATAAGTTTAATTTGATGGATTTTATCGATGAAAACGCCGGATTTATTTCCGACAAATCGTATGCTGGCCGCCAAATCCGTGCCATGGAACGCCCAGGTTTGTGGAACGGTGCGATGGCAAAATGGAATACGATTTTTGTTGCGGTTCCGGCCACTACATTTAACCCAGTTAAGACAGTTGCAGATTTGTTATCACCCGCACATAACGATTAAATAAAGAAAACGTAAAACAATGCTTGACTTTTGTCTATTTTTAGTATAAATTATGCCCCAGCAATTAACTATTGTCGTATGGATAAACGTCGTCAAATGGCTATGGATTATGATGAACAAACCTTTCAAAGTTGAAATTTCATTTTGGACTGAAGAAGAGTTTATTGCTTTCATGAAAACTCTTAATAATGCAATTATTTCTTATAAAGATATTTTAAATAGTATAAGATTTGGTTGTGAATTATCTTCTAAATGGAAGCCATTAGAAGAAAAAGAAATGGAAGATCTTG
>CAMYXE010000022.1 GCA_947303165.1 uncultured Pseudomonadota bacterium
GATTCGAACCATGATAAAGAGAACCAAAATCTCTTGTCCTACCATTAGACGACACTCCAAAAGTGCTTTGATTATAAACCGATTTTAGGTTTTTGCAATAATAAAATATTTTTTCATAATTTAGGACTTGATTTCTAATTATTAAAAATTATAATGATTGGCGATTTTAACGAATGGTTATGTTCAAAATAGGGGGCTTTGATGGTAAAAAAAGAACTGATTAGTTTGTTAGAAAAGAATATTTTACTGTTCACAAAATTGTCTGAACGTCTTAATCGGGACAAGATAGATTTTGGCGAATATTCCCGTAACCAGGTGCATTTGTTGGTGCGTCTGTTTGTTGGCGGGCGTATACGGTTAAAGGATTTAGCAGCCCAGGAATTCGTGCCGGCGCCAAATCTGTGCACGGCATTTAGGAAAATGGAAAGTGATGGGGTGGTCCTGCGCGAAGTGGATGATAATGACCGTCGTAATGTTTGGTATTCGGTGACCGAGCAGGGTGCCAAAGTTGCAACGGGATTCATAGAAATGTTTCACCAGGCAATTGCGACGATGTTTAAAGATATTTCTAAAAATGAAGAAGAAGAACTTATTCGGTCTTTTAAATCTATAAACGAAATTTTATTAAATATGGAGACAAAAAATGCGTAAAATTATTGGGGCATTATTTGCTGTGTGCGGCTGTTTTTGCTGTATAGACGCGTTTGCGTTAGATTTGTCATTAAATGACGCGGTTAGTAAAATTATGGCTGAATCAAATGACCTGAAAAAGGCGGATGCAAATGTTAAAAAGGCTCAGGCATCATTAGATGTAGCAAATTCCAACCGTTGGTTTAATATCGAAGCCACCGCAACATACATGAACCTTGTCAATGTTGAAAGGCCGTTTGATTCGTATGATGTTAAATTGCCCCCGGAAATTGGTGGACTTGTTCAGCAAATTGCCAGTACCAGTGGTGTTTCTATGTCTGTGCCAGAAAAACTTGCTATTCCGGATAATATCTTTATGGCAGGGGTGACTATTACACAACCAATTTATACTTTTGGCAAAATTGGTAATGCAGTGGATAGTGTTCGTAGCGCTATCAAAATGAGCGAATACAGCAAAGAAATGGTGTCACGAGAAGTTAAGTATGCCGCGACTGATATGTATTGGACCGCAAAAATGACAGATGAAATTGTGAAATTGGCCAAAAAAGATTTAGATAATACAATGGCGGCCAAGAAGAAACTTGCAGGTGCAGGAAGGGCAAATCGCAGCAATTTGGTTAAAATTGAATCGGATATCGCAACCAAAGAGATCAACCTGTCGGATGCAGAATTTAACCGTGATACGGCACACAGGATGTTAAAGATTTTAGCGGGAATTGATATTGATGAAGAATTGAATTTGACAGATGAATTTCCGAATACTTTCGCAGATATAGAAGATAAAAAACTGACCAATACACCAGAATGGCAGGTTTTAGATCAGCAGGTCAAAATGTATGAATCCAAGGCGTCATCAAGTCGTGCAAATGGGTATCCTACGTTGGCCGCGGTAGGTTCTTATAGCTACGTGACAATGGATACCGATTTTAAAAAAATGTTTAATAGCAATGCAGAGCAGGCTGCTTATTGGGGACTTGCGTTAAAGGTTCCTGTTTTTAGCGGTGGTTTGAATCGCGCAAATGCAACAGTTGATGTTATGAATGCCGAGGTTGCACGTCAAGATTTAGATAAATCTAAAAAGATTACATCAGAAAAATACACAAATGCGATTAAACAATATAACCATTTGCGTGGGAATTTGAAAGGTCTTGAAAATGCGCGTGATTTAGCAGCGAAAGCCTATGGTTTTTCGCGTGATCGTTTTGCTGCTGGTCAAACATCTGCTGTGGAATTGGCGGATGTTTCAGCTGGGTTGTATCAACTGGATATGGCGCTGATAAATGCGAAATACAAGATATTGATGTCTGCAGAATCTGTTAAGAAGTTGGGAGATTAATAATGAAAATCTTTGGACGTGATTTTGATGAAAAAAAAGTAAAAAAAATTGTCTATACGGCTGGTTCTGCCGTATTGGCACTTTGGTTTGTATATAGATTTGTTATGTTTGGCCTTGAAAAAAACATGAATGTTTTTAATCCTGCGCGTGAGGTAAATGCGTCTGGGATATTGGTAGAAGTTACTACAGCATATAATAATGGGGCTATAATAAAAGTACCAATTGCTATAAAAAATAATCGCGGATATGTATCAAATTCAAATCATGGACAAATAAAACCTGGGCAAAAAGTAGGAAATGGAGAGATTGTTTCTGTGTCGGGGGCTATCGATTTAGATTCTGGAATGCACGTTGTGCGGACACGTGGCGCTGCGGATGGGTTGAATATGATAGAAATTAAAACAAATGGTTATTGTGTACCGACGTATGCAGTACGTGATGATAAAGTTTATGTTGTTGAATCTGGGGTTGCGGTTGCACGTCAAGTTGTGGTTTCAGGCTTTGATTCCGAAGTGACGTGTATTTCAGATGGCATCACAGATGGAGACAAGGTTATTCTAAGTCGAGTTTCATCGGGACAAAAAGTAAAAATTCAGGATTAAAGTTAGGGGGACAATATGTTAAAGTTTTTTGTTAAACGTCCGATTACAACGGTTATGTTTGTTTTGGTCTGGGTTGTATTGGGATTGGTCGCTATTCCAAAAATGAATATTGAACGGACGCCATCTTTGGATTTCCCTATGGTGACCGCTAGATTTATATACCCTGGTGCATCAAGCGAGGAAATAGAATCTCAGGTTATTAAAAAGGCCGAAGATGCGATTTCAGAAGTACCAGAAATTAAGCATATTACTTCCCGTATTTTTGAAAACGGTGGGTATATTATGACGGAATTTAACCTTGGGGTTAATGCAAACGATAAAGCGGCCGAAGTCAAGTCAAAGATAGATGCATTGGCATCACAGTTCCCAGAAGACCTTAAACAGCCAGTGATTGAAAAACTAAATCCGTTACAACAGTCTGTCGTTGATATTGCTTTGCGTGGGGCAGACGCACGTGATTTGGAAAAATATATTGATGATGTTCTGTCAAATAAAATTACGGCTATTCCAGGGGTTGCAAATGTGTCTACCTTTGGTGGCCGCAAGCGTGCCATTCGTGTTCAAATGAATCCTGATTCGATGGCGGCACGTGGTGTCACAGTCACAGATATCGTGACCGCATTGGCAACAAAAAATATGAATATCCCTGGGGGAAAAATTGAATACGGTTCAACGTCAGAAAATGTACGTTTTATTGGTGAATTCCAATCAATAGATGAAATCAATGATTTGCAGATTACCACAGCCGAAGGTCAACAATTTAATTTATCCGATATCGCGACCATAAATGATGATGCGCGTGATATAGATAGTGGCGCTTTGTATAATGGGGAATCTGTTGTAATTGCATCTATTGAAAAATCTTCGGATGGAAACGCGATTAAAATATCACGTCAATTGAATAAGTATTTAAATGAGTATCGTGCTGATTTAGCCCAGCGTTTTCCAAATGCTACAATGGAAATAATCAACGATTCGTCAATACGTGTTTTTGATATTACCATTGATACGATGTGGAGTATTATTTTAGGTATAGTATTTACCGTGTTGGTGTTATTGGCATTCACACGTAATTGGCGTTCCACTATTGTTGCAGGTGTTGTTATTCCGGCATCTTTGGTCGCAGGATTTTTATTCATGAATGCCAGTGGATTTACAATAAATGTTATGACATTGTTAGCGTATTCTTCTGCATTAGGGACATTGGTGTCGAATGCGATTATTTTGATAGAAGCAGCTTTACAAGAGATGCACGCGGGTAAAAATCCAGAAAATGCTGCGATTGACGGGACAAAAAAAGTTGCGGTTTCTGTGTTGGCTGGGGTTGGAACCAACGTTGTTGTGTTTTTACCGTTGGCGTTTATGGGCGGAATAGTTGGTGAATTTATGGTTCAGTTTGGTATGACAGTCGTTTACCTTACATTGTTATCGTTGATGTTCAGTTTTACACTTACCCCTATGATGATTGCGCATTTTTTGCGTTTAACACCAAATGATAAAAAAGCAGAAAAAAAAGTCGTAGAGAATAGTGCAAATAAAACACTGTTGCGTCGTTGGTTCGAATATCAGATTATGCATCCTGGACGTGTTATATTAATGGCTGTTGGTATATTTATTGCCAGTACAATATTAATGCAGTTCGTTGGAAATGAATTTTCTCCGGCTATGTATAATAATGAAATAAATATTACTGTGCGAACACCTATGGGGTCGACGTACGAAAAGTCTGAAAAGGTCGCACAACAAATTGAATCTATTTTGCGTTCAATGCCAGAGGTTAAAAATATCACCATTAAAATCGGTGACCAAGGATTACAAAATATTTCCATCAAGGTTGACCTTATAGATCAATCAAAACGCAGGTTGTCTGATAAAGAATTAAGCAAAGTTATGTTGCCAAAATTGACCGTAATTCCAGATGCGGAAATTCAGATAAAGGCGGGTGAAGCTCAGGCATCAAGTATGTCCGCGGGGGATTTGGTGTTAAATATTTATGGGGAAGATGACGCGTTGCGTGAACAATATGCGGACAAAGTAATTGATATTTTGAATCAAATAACAGAAATTCAAACTGCGGTATTGGCACAACAAAAACCGTCAAATGAAATTAAATTTGTACCAGATCAATCCAAAATGAATTTTTGGGGTGTAAAGAATTCTTATGCGGGTTCTGTATTGCGTACGGCACTTTATGGGAACGATACATATAAATATAAAGAAAAAGGTGATGAATATCCAATACTGTTAGAATTTGCGGATGCGTATAAAACACGTTCTTTGTTTGATAATGTTTATGTGAACTCACAAAAAGGTATGGTGGCATTATCTGAATTGGGAACAATTCAAACCGCGGTTGCCACGCCAGATATTCGTAGGCTGGATAAAAATCGTATCACAGAAATTGATGTAAATATTGGTAAATCTACGATGGGGCCTGTGCAATCAAAAATAGAATCTGAATTAAAAAAGATAGATTGGCAAGCAGGGTATTATTACAAGTTTGCCGGTATGTCAGAAATTCAGGGCGACACAACATCGGAAATAGGTCAGGCATTTTTGTTGGCGGTTATATTAACCTTTATGTTATTGGCGGCAATTATGAATTCGCTTGCTCACCCGTTTACAATTGCAACATCAATTGTGACATCTTTTGCTGGTGTGTTTATATTGATTTTCTTAACAGGTGCTTCAATGAATGTTGGTGCTATGTTGGCGTTTGTTATGTTGATTGGTTTGGTGGTTAACAATAATATTTTGTTGTTGGAACCTACGATAAATCGTATAAACGCCGGAGAAGATATTGCAGGTGCTTTATGGAAAGAATTGAAATCTAAACAAAATATGATTTTGATGACATCTGTTGCGGTTATATCAGGGATGTTACCACAATTATGGTCTGGTGATGGTATGAAAATGGGTATGGGGGCGGTTATGGTCGGTGGTATGCTTGCATCATTGATATGGACATTTACATTGACGCCAGCATTATTTGTGGTGATTGAAAACCTGCGTCGCAAATTAAAAAACAAGAAATAAAAAACGGGACATATTGTCCCGTTTTATTAGCGTGCCACAGGGGCCCGTAATTGACTATGGTGTTTATAATTTTCTAATTTATATCCATTAGCCGCTTCCCATGCCAGCATACCTTTCCAATTTTCATCAGGAATTGTGACGGTTGGTAGTTTGTATGGTTGACGTGTAATTTGTTCCTTGACTTGTGAGAGGTGATTTTCATAAATGTGAGCATCGTGCAGTTCGCCTTTTAATATACCAGGTTTTAAATTTGCTTCTTTTGCAAACAGCATTAATAACAGGGCGTATGATGCGATGTTATATGGAACCCCCAGGAACATGTCGCATGAACGTTGTGTCCATGTAAGGTTTAATCTGTCACCATCAAGTAATAAATTAAACGCAAAGTGACATGGGGGCAATCCCATTTTTGATTCATCCATTGGATTCCATGCACTAACAACCATACGACGTGCCTTGTCATCTTTGACACGTTCATTTACTGGCAATCTAAGGACGCGTAAAATATCGGCAATTTGGTCAAAGCCTGGTTGTTTTGGATCAAAGTTATCTGTTGGATTTTTGTCTATACGTTTTGGATCAAATTCGTATTTGCCGCCAAAATGTCGCCATTGAAAACCGTATACAGGTCCCAAATCTCGTTCATTGTCTATGATTCTATTTTTAATGATTATTTTTTCTTCATCTGTTGGTTCGTGCCCGAATGTCTTAGGAAATTCTTTGATAGTTAAATCATAGACTGGTTCCCACTTTGGTTTACTGGCCCATTTGTCCCATATATGACACTTGCGGTCTTGTAACCATTGTTTATCGGTTATACCTTGGATGAAGAATTGAAGTTCGGTAGCGATATTTTTTAACCCCATTTCTTTTGTTGTAAGTAATGGGAAGCCCATGTCCATATCATGCACAAATGTTTCACCTGAGGCAACGCGGATGACCCATGTACCAGTGCGATTTTCTGACCGTGTTCCTGTTTTCAAAATATGTTCACATATATCTGTGGATGATTTCATCTTTTACTCCTTTTTTATTGACAATAGTATATTATTGTGTTTAAAAAGTTAATGCAAGTCATAATTTGCATGGTTGAAATAGTAGAAAACAATGGTATAATCGTGATAATTTTATAAGGATTTCTGGTATGTTAAGACAAATTGATGTAGTTTTATTTGATTTTGATGGGACCTTGTCTTGGCCTGACTCAAATGTTGCTTTCGGGCGATATTGTATGCGGCGTTCGTTAAGGCCTTGGTTGTTTTTACCGTTGATGGGAATTTGTTTTATTGTTCGTATGTTTAATCATGGCGGTGTATGGTGGCGTGAAAATATGCGTCGCTTTCTGACCGCGGATATGGTAAAACGTTTTGCACCTGGCTTTATTCATGAACACAAACGCAATCGGTTTGGTTGGGCAAAAGATAAAATAGCCGAAGAACATTCGGCTGGAAACAAGGTGGTATTAATTTCTACATCGCCAGATTATTTGATTCCTGATTTAGTTAGTGATATGGGTTTTGATGCGGTGTTATGTTCCAAAATGGATTTTAATAAGCCACGGAAATATAAATTCCTGTGTTGGGGTAAAAATAAAGTTATTGCACTGGATGAATGGGCCAAGGCGAATAAATTTATTCCGCATGTTGTGCGTGCATATTCAGACAGTAAGTCTGATATGCCAATGATGGAAATCGCTGACAGGCAAATATGGATAAATCCGAAAACGGGTATGCCAAAATAACAGAAAATCCGCCGTATAGGCGGATTTTATTGCATTGTATTGCCTTTTAATTGTTCCTGTGCCCAGAGGGGCATTTTATCTAATTTTACACTTTCTTGCAATGCCCATGTGACTTGTTCAATTTTATATATTTTGTCTCGTCTTTTTTGTTCCGCCTCGTTGACGTCTAAACTTTTATTTCTTAAATCTTGCCATTGTTGATTATTTTTTACATGGTTCCATTCTTGTTGTCGGTTTTTGCTTCTGAACGTTTCGCCATTGGATAAAGGAACAAAAAATCCTGTTTCGTGGAAACGGAACAGCCTTTCCATTATGTTTTTTATTTCGTAACTTGGGCTGATAATCATTCCTTGACCTGGAACATATATCGCGCCAATGCCGTTATTGCCAGAAGTTATTCCGTATCTAAAATGTTTGTCTGAATCAACCGCCCCTTGTTTATTTATATCTAATTCGTCTATTACAGGAATTTCATAGGTTTGTTTCCTTTCTTGTGAGTAAAGCTGCAATGGGGCTTCGTGGCCAGAATATATTTTTATTGCATACATAGGTTTTTCGCCATCCATGAATATATATGGTTCGACATTACCATTTCTTAGAAATATAAAATCTTCATTTTCTTTGAACCCTAATTCCGCCAGAACATTCAGTATGCCATTTTGGCGGATGATTTCGCCTTTTTCAATTTCAAAATTAGTCATATTTTCATTCTCCTCGTCCCGATTATTGTACCATATTTTTCTTTGTTTAACAAACCAAAACACCGTTGAGCGATTATTTGTCAAAATCTAATTCTTTTATTTTTTCTGCACGTGGGGTGATTTTGTTTATGGAGGTTTGTAATTGTTCGATATCTGTTTGAGCCAGGTTAAAATGTTGTGACACTTTGCTCGCACGTTCGGTCAGGCGTCCCAAATCAGATAGTAATAAATCCAATTCTTTTTTGATTTGACCGGCAACACGTTTGATTTTTATATCTGATAAAATTGCGCGAATTGTGTTTAATGTTGCCCACAATGTTGATGGTGACACAATAAATACTTTATGGCGTGCGGCATATTCAACTGTGCCTGTAAATTCACGATGCAATGTTTCAAATATAGATTCTGATGCGATAAACATCATTGCGACATCGGCGGTTTTACCAGGAATAATGTATTTTTCGGCAATTGCGTCAATATGTTTGCGTACATCCAATTCAAATTGCTTGCGATACATTTCTGGATTGTCGTCGCTAGTCATATGGTTATAAGATTCCAGTGGAAATTTGCTGTCTATTATCATGTCACCCGGCGGATAGGGCAGGCGGATTATACAATCTGGTCGGACGCCGGTATCAAGCACACTTTGAAAGGCATAGGTTTCAGGTGGCATTATATCGGTAATCAAATCTTCCAATTGACGTTCGCCGAATGTGCCACGGGCCTGTTTATTGCCCATAAGGATGTTCTTGAAATTTGCCATATCTGAACTAATCGTTTTTAGTTCGTTTGCGTTTTGAGCCAATACGCCCAGTCTTTCAGACAATCGCTCGCGCAGGCGTGCATTGTCTTCGCGCAGGGCCGACATATCAATACCATTTGGACGCATTAATAGCGCACCAATCATTAGAATTATAATCCCGCACATCGCAATTAAAATATAAGTTGTCATTTGGATTTCCTTTGCTATCATTTAATTATAAAAGGATTTATGTATGTTGCAAATGAAACTTTGTGGCGATTTAATTTTGCGGGAAAAGTGTTTGCCTGTTGATACCATTACAGACGATATTTTGCATACAAT
>CAMYXE010000023.1 GCA_947303165.1 uncultured Pseudomonadota bacterium
TGTTCGTCGTTTTCATGCCATTCTACACATACAAATTCCGTATCTATTGCATTTTGTATTGCGGCGTCCGCCACACCTGCGGTTACCAATTCGGTTGAATGGCCGGCATATGTTCCGGTTGAATCATAAATTCCTTTTTCACCGATGCTACCCGATTCACCAGTATGTGTTAAAACGGTATTTATATCTTTTGCGGGAACAATGTCCTGTTTTGTTGCAACCTGGTCATCAACATAATTTTTTGATGTAAGTGTCGTATCAGCATGAACAACACATGAAAATATAATACAGATTGCAACAAAGATTTTCTTCATACCTTTCCCCATATGACATAAAAACAACCGCCAAACAGAATTGACGGTCGGGGTGTTAGTAGATCATGTACAGTAATGATTCTGTGGCCTTTATATATACGCCACAGACACCCCAACCTTTGATCGGGATGTTCCTATTGCGGCACAAAATATCGGAATGTTTTAGATTACGACATAATGTGCCGACTGTACTCAGGCCTACTAAAGCCCCGAACCAAATTCACACTTGGTTCAAAGGAATGTTAACACAATTTATAAAAATAACACAAGCAGTTAATTTATATAATAAAATACATATTAAAAAAAATCCCCACGTTTCGGTGGGGAATATTTTTATCTTAAATGTTTCTTTAATTTCATAATGCGGTTATATGATTCACGTATTCTGGATTCTGGTATTTTACCTTCGGTCACCATCTTTACAATCGTCGCATTTACATCACTGCCACGGTTTTTATCAAATGTTAAGTTGTTTCCGAATACTAATATATCATTACCTGCCATAATCGCCATTTGAATCGCGGTTTCGGTACCGTATTCATTTGCGATTGCGCCCATATCCATATCATCGGAAACAATAACGCCATCAAATCCCATGTCACGTGCCATATCTATTGTTTTCTTGGACAAAGATGCCGGTAACGTGTCGATGTTTTGGTTCACAATATGTGCAACCATAACCATAGTATATGGCGAGCTATTTTTTAACAAGTTACGGTATGGATTTAATTCGTAATCTTGATACGTTTTTGTTACATCAGTAAGGCCGTTGTGTGAATCGACACCGGCACTGCCATGCCCCGGAAAATGCTTATATGAATGTGCAATTTTTGCACGTGCCAGTCCACGTGCAAACGCGCCTGCATATTCCGTCACAATATCAGAATCTTCTGAAAAACTTCTGTCTTTGGCGCCAATGGCGGGCGATTCAGGATTTACGTTTACATCGGCAACAGGTGCGAAATCAACGTTTATACCCAAATCAGACAATCTTTTTCCCAAATCATACGCAATCTTATATGTTTGTTTCGGACTTGTTTTGGACATTTCCATCGCCGAAGGAATAGACGCAAAACCATGTTCTGGTTTTAAACGTTGAATATTTCCGCCCTCTTGGTCCACAGCAATTAATAATTTATGTGGTGCCGCAGATTGCAACGTATTGGTTAACTTTTTAACCTGGGATACGTTCTTGATATTCGAAGAAAAAATTTGCTTTTTGGCCTCGATAATATCATAGCCCTGTGCCAACAGACCGGATACATCAACGTCAAATAATATGACACCACCAATTTTCCCTTTTTCAACCTGGGCCAAAACAGCGGCAAATTCTTCTGGGTTTGATCCTTGGCCATCGCCATGGAATCCGGTCATAATCATTTGACCAACCATTTCTTCAAGGCTAACAGGTTTATTAGCATTAGGTTTTGTGAAATTATAAATACCAAAACCGATAATACATAATAATATTAAAACCAATGGAATTAAAAATTTTTTCTTCACTTTATACTCCTTTGTTTCTGTGGACATTATACCTATTTAATAATTGTTCCGCAAGTATATCATACATATGCTATTTCCCCTTGCAAACTGGAAATTCTTTGTTATAATGGGCGATGCCTTGGGTGGTTAGCTCAGTTGGTTAGAGCGTTACGTTGACATCGTAAAGGTCGTTGGTTCGAGTCCAATACCACCCACCACGAATTTCTGTAAAAGCGAAATAAAATGAAACGAATGCAAATATAATCTTTCAAAAAAATTAAACGGGATTCTTTGGGACGCCCCGTTTGGCGTCCCTTTTTCGTAAAAAAGGACAAGAAAATGGGCAAAAAATATCTTATAACTTCGGCGTTACCTTATATAAATGGTGAATTGCATATTGGTCATTTGGTTGGTTGTTGGTTGTCAAGTGACGTTTATGCGCGTTTTTGTCGTGCGATGGGGCGTGATGTTTTGTATATCGGTGGTGCCGACGAACATGGAACCCCAGCCTTGGTTGGTGCAATGAAAGAAAATATGCCTGTATTGGAATATACTAATAAATATTATGAAAAACATCTTCGTGCTGTGCATGATTTTAATTTGTCTTTCGATTTATATGGACGGACACACACAGAATTGCAAGAAAAATTAATTCATGATTTATTCACACGTCTTGATGAGCAAGGTTTGATAGAGGAACGTGAAACGGTGCAGCCTTTTTCTGTGGATGATGATATGTTTTTAGCAGACAGACAAATCGAAGGAACGTGCCCAAAGTGCGGTTATGAAAAGGCACGTGGTGACCAGTGCGATAATTGCAGTGCGACATACGAAGCGGACGAATTGTTAAATCCGCGGTCTGCGATTTCGGGGTCAACAAATATTGAAATGCGGAAAACAAAAAATTTATTTTTCCTTGCATCAAAAATTGAAGATGTTTGGCGTAAATGGTTGTCACAACATGCGCCCAAGTGGTCCAAAACCGCATCGGCTATTGCAATGGGGTGGGCGAACGAAGGTTTGCGCGATACAAGTATTACGCGTGATTTGAAATGGGGTATACCGGTTAACAAACCGGGCTATGAAAACAAAGTTTTCTATGTATGGTTTGATGCACCATGGGGTTATGTTTCTATATCCCAGGCCGCAACCAAAGATTGGGAATCTTGGTGGAAAAATCCGGATTGTTTTTATGCGCAATTTATGGGCAAAGACAATGTGAAATTTCATTCTGTGTTTTTCCCAGAACAGCAACTGGCAATGAATGATAATTGGAAAACAGTAGATTTATTAAAGGCTGTTAACTTTTTGAATTTCGAAGGCGGTAAAGTTGCCAAGTCAACAGGGAACGGAATCTTCCTGGATAATGCATTGGATATCGCACCAAGCGATTGTTGGCGGTATGTGTTGATGGCGTCTGCACCGGAAACCGATGATACAGATTTCACAATGACGCGTTTTGCAGAAATTGTTAATAAAGATTTGAACGGTTTGCTTGGGAATTTTGTGTCACGCGTGTGCAAACTGTCCCAGAAAAATTTTGGCGATGTTGTGCCAGACGGTAACGGCATCGATTCAAAATTGGCGTCGCAAATCAACGAAAAGATAAACGATTTAACAAATGCACTGGAAAAATGTGAATTTCGCAAATCTATTGTCGCGTTGCGTGATATTTACGGTATTGCAAATGAATATATGACCGAAAAAGAGCCATGGGCATTGGTTAAAAACGGCGATATGGTGGGCGCGGCCACGGTGTTGAATGAATGTTTCCAATTAATCGATTTGTTTGCACGCGTATCTGCACCGATTATTCCAGACGCGGCGGCAAAGATTCAAAAAATATTTGCCGGCGAACATGATTTATCTTGGCCACGCGAATATGAACACCGTATCGCAAACGGTGAAAAATTCACTGTGCCAGAAAACCTGTTCAATCGTATCGAATTGGATAAAGAATAAGATAAAATGCAAGATACAAAAGTGGTGATTCCATTATATTCAGTGTCTACGGCGTATAAACGCCTGTTGGGAATGCAACTTAATGATAAAGAAAATGAAATATACGCATTGTTTGCATATATGAAAGGTGATGTTTTGCAAATAGTGCCGGGGTATGATATTGGATTGGGGATAGAAAAATACAAATTTTGTGATTCTGGTTGCTATACCGACTATTACAATTTATTGAATAAATTGTATAATTATGAAAACTTTCTAAATACAGACGTTGCCGACAATGCGACAACTGTGGCTAAGTTGAAACCAGTTATTGAAAAATTTAACGCAGCATATAACCCACAAACAACAAATGCAATTAGACGTGGTATATGTAATCTCAAAACGGGGAAACCATGCACATTTTCCAAAGATCCGTTTACCCCAGATACCCCAATGGTCGTAAAAAAAGACAGCAATAATTTGGTAACGGTAAGTGGTTGCACACCAATATTTATATCACGTGCAAAACTTGATTCTGCAACGCATCATAGTTACGTTTATGAACTTCGTTTAATTGAATCTGTTGGTGGTGATTCTGCGGATTTATATTTTATGAGACCCTGTGTCCGCATATCACAATTCCTAGACACCAGGGACGCAGATAAATATTACAAAAATTCTGTTGAAGAATCTGAACGTTTTGGCCAACATGCTTTTTTTCAAAAATTGGCAAAATGCGCGAATCCTGCAATTCAACGGTTTATAAAATATTGGTCGCGGTAATTAGGAAAACAATGGAAAAAATGAAATTGGTTTTGGTATCTTGTTGTGCGCCGTGCAGCGCCGGCGCAATAAAGCAATTGGCCGATGGCAACATAGCCAACGTGGACGATTTTATTGTTCTGTTTTTCAACCCAAATATTTTTCCCGCGGGCGAATACACAAAACGCATGAACGAGCAAATAAAATACTGCGAAAAAATGGGCGTGAAATATGCAATTGGTGAATATGACCATGATGCATGGCGCGTTGCGGTGCGCGGTTTGGAAAACGAACCCGAACGCGGTGCGCGGTGCAGTGTATGTTTTGCCTATCGTTTTGAATATGCCAAAAGATTTGCACGTAAACATGGGTATAATGCGGTTGCGTCGGTGCTTGGTGTGTCACACCACAAAGACCAGCATCAGGTTGATACTGCGGCCGAATCCGCACTGGATGAAATAAAATATTTCCCAATAAAGTGGGATGAAAAATTACGTCAAGAAATTAACCGCGAATCCGATTTTTACCGTCAAAATTATTGCGGTTGCGAATTTAGTATTCGTAAAGTATAATACCCGTGTAATTTAACAAAAGGGACGATTATGTCATCTATACTTGTGTTCCCAGGCCAAGGTTCACAAAGCGTTGGTATGGGATACGAATTGTATAAAAATAATGCGACGGCGCGTGCCGTCTTTGACGAGGTTGATGATGCGTTAAATCAAAAATTATCAGACATTATTTTCAATGGTCCGATGGAAGATTTGACGTTAACAACAAATGTTCAGCCAGCGATTATGGCGACCTCTATTGCAATGTTGCGTGCATCAAATGTGCCATTAACAGAATATGTTGCGGGGCATTCACTCGGTGAATATACGGCGCTGTGTGCGGCGGGTGCATTGTCATTGGCGGATACGGCGAAATTATTGCGTTTGCGCGGGGATGCAATGCAACGCGCGGTTCCGGTTGGACACGGATTAACCGCGGTCATATTAGGATTAGATATTGATATTGTTCGTGATATTTGTGCCAAGAATGATTGCGATGTTGCAAATGATAATTCGCCAGGCCAGGTTGTGATTTCAGGTAGCAGAGAGATTGTTGAAAAAACATTGGCGGATGCAACGGCGGCTGGTGCACGTCGCGCGATGCCATTAGCGTTGTCAGTACCCGTCCATTGTCGGATTCAGGCCCCCGCGGCGGATGAAATGCGTGCGGCATTAGAAAATACAGAAATCAAAACGCCATCTGCGGCATTGATTTCAAACAAAACATGCACACCGATTAGTGACCCGAATGAAATTCGCGATGCATTGGTGTATCAAATAACACATGGTGTTCGTTGGCGTGAAAGTGTTTTGGCAATGCATGATTTGGGTATAAATGAAACAATAGAAGTTGGGCCCGGCGCAGTGTTGACGGGTTTAACAAAACGCATATGTGCAGATATGGAAGGTAAAAAATTAGAGGTATAAAAATGACAGAAAACAAAAACGTTCTTGAAATTAAAGTGGGTGTTCCCATCAAAGATGCAGCGCAATTAGCAATTGATTTAGCAAAGCAAAGGTATTCTATACCATCATTGCGAAAAAATTCTACGATTATACTTAAGTATGGCGAAGTAGAAATTGAAGTATCACCAAAAACAAAACCAGAATATGTTGTAAACGCTTTCTTTTCCAAGGCGGCAAGTTTACCGAATATGGGTATGCAACAACCGAAACAAAAAGCTATGGGGATGTAAAAATGTTCGATTTAAAAGATAAAGTCGTCTTAATTACTGGTGCGACTGGTGGTATCGGTGGCGCAATTGCGCGTAAAATGAAAGATGCTGGTGCCAAGGTTATTGTGTCTGGGCGTAATACAGAAAAACTAAACTCTGAATTTGATGATTCTTTTGTAAAGATTTCGTGTGATTTGGCATCGGAAAATGGTGCATCAGAATTGATTGCAGCCGCAATTGAAAAATGTGGCCGTATTGATGTGTTGGTAAACAACGCAGGTATTACGGCGGATACTTTAATGATGCGTATGACAGACGAACAGTTTGATAATGTTATAAACACAAATCTTCGTTCATGCTTTAAAATGTGCCGTGCCGCAATTATGCCAATGATGAAGCAACGCTTTGGTCGTATTATAAATATGGCATCAATTATCGGTGTTATCGGTGGTTCAGGCCAGGCAAACTATGCCGCGTCAAAGGGCGGTATGATTGGTATGACGAAATCCATTGCGGCCGAGGTTGCATCCCGTGGTATTACCGCAAACGCGATTGCACCAGGATTTATTAAAACGCCAATGACAGATGTTTTGCCCGAAGAATTGAAAAAGAATTATCTTGCACAAATACCTGCGGGTCGTTTCGGTGAACCCGAAGATATTGCAAATGCGTGCGTGTTCTTGGCATCTGACGAGGCATCATATATTAACGGTCAAACAATACATATTAATGGTGGCCTGGGGCGTTTTTAATGCAAGAATTTGATGTTATTGTTATCGGGGGTGGACATGCCGGGGTCGAAGCGGCCGCGGCATCTGCACGTCGTGGTGCAAAAACATTATTGATAACAATGCGCGAATCAGATTTGGGTGCAATGTCTTGTAATCCGTCTATTGGTGGGCCCGGTAAATCGCAAATGGTTGCGGAAATTGATGCACTTGGCGGTGTTATGCCGCGTGCGGCCGATATGGCGGGTATTCATTTCAGAACACTAAATGCTTCGCACGGCCCGGCAACCCAGGCGTTGCGCGCACAGATAGATCGAAATTTATATCATGATGCGATTGTTAAAATTTTATCAGAATATGAAAATTTAGTGGTTATTTTTGAAACTGTTCAATCTGTGGATTTAGCAAACAAAGTTATAAATGGCATTTATGTCGCAAAATCTATTGTCTTTACCACTGGAACATTTTTGCGTGGCCTGGTCACAATGGGTAGCGAAAAAACACCGTCTGGGCGTATAATGGACAATGGCGAATATCAATTGCCCGATACGACGATTTCCGCCGTATTGCGCGATTTTGGTTTTGGTATACTGCGTCTTAAAACTGGAACACCGGCGCGTATATATCGTGATTCAATTGATTTTTCAGTATGTGAAGAACAATTGCCAGACAACCCACACGAATGGTTTTCTGATGGTTGTGATACTGACAATAATACGGCGGTATGCTTTATAACCCACACTAATGAGGAAACCCATAAAATAATACGCGATAATATCCAAGATGCCCCGATGTATAACGGTGATATTTCTGGAATTGGTCCACGGTATTGCCCGTCACTGGAAGACAAGGTTATGCGTTTTCCGGAACACCTGTCACATCATGTGTTTTTGGAACCCGAAGGTTTAAACAGTGATTTAATCTATCCAAATGGCATTTCAACCAGTTTCGGTCGCGAAATCCAAGACAAATGGATACGCACAATTCCAGGCCTGGGGAACGCGCGTATCGCACGATATGGGTATGCGATTGAATATGATGCAATTGATGCGCGGGCATTGAATAAAAATTTAATGTCGCTTGATAATCCGGGGCTGTTTTTTGCGGGACAAATAAATGGAACCTCTGGTTACGAGGAGGCCGCCGCCCAGGGTATAGTTGCCGGTTCAAACGCCGCCGCATTCGCGATTGGTGCGCCAACATTAAACCTGGATCGAACAAATTCCATGATTGGTGTTATGATAGACGATATAACAACCCTGGGAATTGATGAACCATATCGTATGTTCACATCGCGTTCAGAATATCGGTTGAATTTGCGTGCGGATAATGCAATTGCGCGCCTTGGACAAATGGGTGTTGAACTTGGATTATTAAAATTGCCGGCTTTTTTGAATAAAATGGATAAAAAGGCCGGGAAAATTTCCGAAAATGACAAATTTTATGCCGGCTATATTGCAAGAAATGACCGGGAAATAGAATCGTATCGTCGTGATAAAATAATCAAAATACCGTCTGATTTTGATTATAGTGCCCTGCCCGGTTTGACCAATGAATTGCAGGAAAAATTAAAACGCGCACACCCTGCAACTATTGCAGATTTACAAAGAATACCCGGCATGACACCTGCGGGTATAATGGTTGTTTTACGTAAAATATCATAAATAAATACTTGCAAAAAACC
>CAMYXE010000024.1 GCA_947303165.1 uncultured Pseudomonadota bacterium
TGAGAACCTTGAACATATATCCTTCTTTGACAACAAATGCTTTAAAATAACTGCGCATAAGTTTCTCCATTGTTTTAGAACTATCTTCTGCATAGAATGCCGCAACCTGGACACTGTAATCACCACTTACTACGGGTGCCGGTTTGGGTTCTGGTTGAACAACAATTGGCTCTTCTTCTTTGGCCACAGGTTTGACATCACTGGCAATTGTGGCATTCTTTACTGTGATAGATTGTTCTGGCAAAACCTGAACCTGGACCTTAGACTGGTTTGTTAAACCAATTTTGGATGCCGCCGCCGCAGACAAATCCATAATTCTGGTATTAACAAACGGTCCACGATTGTTTACACGAACAACTACTGATTCACCGTTTTCTAAATTTGTAACCTTGGCAATTGTGGGCAATGGCAATGTCTTGCTGGTCGCGACCATTTGATTCATATCATATGTTTCACCATTGCTGGTTTTCGTACCATTCAATTCCGCCGGAATAACACCCGCCATACCAACCTGGTTATACGTCAAATCTTCTGTTGGAATATATTGCACATCTTCAACCTTGTAGGCATTACCTATGTAATAACGTGGGGCCGCCGCCAACAAATATGCGTCATTCAAATTTTCAGTCACAAGGGTTTCTTCACCGAAACCATCGGAACCATATTCCGTACTTGCAGGTTGAGTTAAATCGCCACAACCAGCCAACAAAGCAGTCAACACCGCCAGAGATACCAATCTTTTCATTTAGGGACTCCTTACATTCTTATGTATCATATTCTATCACATAAAAAGAGTGGTTTCAACTTTATTTTGATTATATTTTACGATTTATTAAAAATGCGATTGGTAAATACATGATTCCGAACCCAACAATCGCCAACCCAAGTGACACAATATTTGTTATCGGCACAAACCACAGGGCCGTTCCCAATAATCCAGATAATATCGCAAACGCAACCATCGCCCGAACTGTGCGACCATCGATTTTCACCAATCCGCGACGACGACACGCGCGCCCCAACAGATAATTTTTGACATAACCACTGACCACTACACCGATCGGAATCGCTAAATATCCGACAAACAAGAATAATCCGACATATATAACCGATGCCACACCAAGCGATATAATACTTGTTTTTACAGGTGTCTTGACATCCTGGCTTGCATATAATGTTTTGCTATATATCTGGCTTATCAACATCACAGGTAAAACAAATACCTGAATCATAATTGCAATCGCAACCGCGTGTGTGGAATGTGCCGTCCAGGCACCATATTCAAACAGATATTTTATAATTGGTTCCGCCAATACAAACAAACCCGCCAAACATGGCATAATTAACATCATAGATTGGCGCATAGATGAATTCAGTTGAATGTATACACTGCGCATATTTTTTTCCGCCAATGCGTTTGATATCGAAGACATCAGGACCGTTCCAACCGCCAACCCAATCATTGCAAACGGTAATTGAACAATTCTGTCGGAATAATACAACCACGAAACCGCACCACTTTCGAAACTTGCCACCAAAGTTCCCAAAATTATTGTAATCTGATAGAAACCATTTCCAATAATACTAACCCCGAAACGTTTAAACATCGTTTTAATTCCGTTCGTCCAACGCGGAACGACCAGGCGCAGTCCAAAATGCTTATGTCTGATACGCGACAACAGCACCAGGCATTGAATAATTCCAGATAACACGACCGTCCCAGCCATTATATACAATACTGAATCAGACGCACCTAAATACGCCGACGCCAATAATGCGATTATAAGCATGATGTTTAACATAACGGGCATAAAAGCCGCCAAAACAAAACGTGAAAAGGCATTTAATACCGCTGATAAAAACGCCGCACTGCACACAAATATAACATAGAAAAACATTATGCGTGATATAATAACGGTCAGTTCCATCTTGCCCGGGTCATCGGCAAAACCAGGTGCCAAAATCCACACAACCAATGGCATAAATATTTCAAATACTATGGTTATGCCAAGCAACACCACCATCAACCATGAAAACACATTTTTCGCAAAAGATTCATCATGTTTGGAATCGGCATACATAGGAATAAAAATTGCAGACAATGCGCCTTCGCCCAATAAATCACGGAACAAATTCGGCAATTTAAATGCCGCCAAAAATATATCCGACAGCCGTCCCGCCCCCAATACACGCGCAATCAACATGTCACGAACAAAGCCAAATATGCGACTTATTCCTGTCATAAGACCAACGCCGAAAATATGTTTGCCAAGTTTCATAGTTTAGATTATACTAAACCAAAACAACCAAAATCAAGATAGGAATAAACAGATATGAAAAAAATATTTCTTCCATATTTAACCTGTATTATGTTGACCTCGTGCGGTGGCGACACAGAAATCATAGTCCAAGAACCTATTACAGATTTATATGATGCCGCATACAATCAATTTGAACGCGAAAATTATGACGAAGCGGCCGAAAAATTTTTAATGGTTGAAACACAATATCCGGCAAGTGAATGGTCTGCAGATGCGCTGATTATGGCGGCGTATTCACAATATCTGGACGATGATTTCCCAAGTGCAATTTCAACCGTAGACAGGTTTATGCGTTTCCACCCAGGTCACACAGATGTTCCATATATGTTATATTTGCGTGGCATGTGCTATTATCGCCAGGTCAGCGACGTTCGCCGTGAACCCGGTATGTCCGTTTATGCATTACAACAATTCCAACAATTGGCAAGTCGTTTTCCAAATTCGCCCTACGCAAAAAATGCCAAGAATAAAATTAATATCTTGAAAAATTACATTGCGGGCAAAGTAATGTATTCTGCGCGCGTAGATATGAAGAAGGAAAATTGGGCAAGCGCGATAACAAAATTACAATCGATTTTAACCGATGCCCCCGAAACGGTTATGCCAGCCGAAGCAATGTATCGTCTGACCCAGGCATACACGGCAATTGGATTGCCAGAGCAAGCTGACGGATACAAAGAAATGCTAAAATTAAATTTCCCTGAAAGCGATTGGGCAAAAAAGTTAGAAAAGTAATATGAAAGAATTGACCGATCAAGATATTGCCGAAATGATTGGTGCAACATTTACACCAGACGACACAAGGACGCGCAATCAGGTGCGGGCCGAACTGCACCTGTCGAAACGCATTCCGAAAAATATTCCCACACCATCGCATGTGACGTTGGATTTGCATATGCATACTATCGAACAGGCATGGGATGAAATAATGGAAATTGCTATATCTGGGACAAAAACTGCAACAATAATCACAGGCGCCAGCGGAATATTGAAAATCAAATTTCAAGAATGGGTTCGTGAAAGTATTTTAACACCGTATATAGTTTCTTGCAATCCATTGAACAACGGCAGTTTCGCAGTTAAATTCAGAAACATTAACTAACGCATTACTTACATCTTTTATGTTCTGGTTCAATAAAGTTTATTGGATCAACAGGATGTCCATCTTTCAATACGGCATAATGCAGATGTGGGCCAGTACTGTGGCCAGTATTACCCGTCTTCCCAATAAAACATCCTGATGAAACTTTTTCCCCTTTGGATACAACGACACTTTCAAAATGACAATACTTTGTTGAATATCCACCCGAATGTTCTATGACCAGGCCATTTCCGCATGTTTTATTCTGAACAAAAACCATCGCGACCGTTCCATTTGCCGGCGCATACACAGGCGTTCCAATCACCGCTCTAAAATCTATGCCATGATGAACATTGGTTTTGCCTTCTAGTTTTCGCGGCCCGTATGGTGAAGATATACATGCCATATTTCCCATTGGATTACCATATGGGATATCATTATCGGCAAAACTGACATTATATTGTGCACAGGTCTTGGGCCGCGGCGCTGGCGGTGTTTCTGGTGGTGGGGTCGGTGTTACGGGAATATCTGGCACAATTGGCGTGACCGGCTCACTTGGTGGTGTAACCGACCCATCGGGATTTGCTGTATAATGATGGTTTGTTACCAAGTCCTGTTTTGCCAAGGCATTCCAACGTTCCATTGTGTCTAATTCATCTTCTAGGCGTGGTTTTGAATATGCACAACCCGAAATGCAATTACCGTTTGAATCATATTCGCTTTCGAATGCTTCGTATCCCGCGGCTTTAAGCGCCATACGGTCCGTAAAAGATAAATCATCCACGGTTTTTGGAAACGACGCAGGCTGCAAAAAACTGGCCTGCGCCATCGCGCAGCAACAAAACAACACTATAAAAAATATGCTTTTTTTTCGCACCTGCATGAAGTCATTTTATCATATTTTTTTATAAAAATAAATCTGTTGAATAAACTAAACTTTTTTTATACCATCGCAGGTATGAAAACAATCAAGACAGTTTATGACCATATTAGGTCCAATAACATTAAAACGGCCATTTTGGTTGTTTTGTTTCCAGTAATATTTATCGCATTGATTTTTCTGTTTACCTGTATGGTTCAGCCCGCCAACAATGCATGGCACACAACGATATCTGTGGCAATTCCAACCGTTGCGGTGTGTGTGGTATGGATGCTTATATCTTGGGCATTTGGTGATTCAATGATGCTAAATATGGCCGGCGCAAAACAGATAAATGATTTAGACCCCGATTATAAATATATATACAAATCTGTGGAAAATGTTGCATTGGCGGCGGGATTGCCAACACCACGTGTGTATATCATAAACGATAGCGGCCTGAATGCTTTTGCAACGGGGCGCGGTCCACGCGATGCAACGGTTGCGCTTACCCGCGGTATAGTTGAAAAACTCGACCGATTGGAACTAGAAGGTGTAATTGCACACGAAATGGCGCATATTGGCAACCGTGATATACGCCTTGATATGTTGGTTATTACTGGAATTGGTGTGACCGTATTTATTGCCGACGCTTTATTACGTGGAATAACATATTCCCGCCCAAGCAATGATGAAAAGAACAATAGTGCGGCGGTTCTGTTCATGGTTTGGTTGGCTTTTACAGTATTCAATTTTATAATTACGCCGATATTACGCATGGCTATTTCACGTCGGCGCGAATATGCGGCAGACGCATGCGGTGCACAAATCACACGAAATCCAAAGGCATTGGCGAATGCGTTGCGCAAGATTTCAGAAAATTCACGTGTTGAAAAATTGGCCACACAAAATGCAATGGCATCAGTATGCATTGCAAATCCATTGGGGAAACGAGCGTTTATGTCGGAACTTTTGGCGACACACCCGCCCGTCAAAGAGAGAATAAAGAGATTAGAATCTATGTAATACCCAACAGGAAAGGAGAATTATAAAATGGCAAACCTGCATTTTCATTATGGTGTAATGGGCAGTTCAAAGTCCGCGATACTTATTATCGCGGCACATAATTTTCGCCAAAACAAGAATCATGTAGAGATTATTAAACCAGCATTTGATAACCGTTTCGCGCAATCAGAGGTTGTATCGCGTGCCGGGAATTTAAGTGTGCCTGCAGTCGCAATAAATAATTTAGATGATTACAACATAGCAAAAAATACAGATGTTTTATTGGTTGACGAAGTTCAATTCTTTTCGCCCAAAGATATTGATAAATTGGTCGAAATTGCGGATATACAGGGCAAGTTAGTTATGTGTTACGGCCTTATGGTTGACAGTAATCAAAGTATATTCCCTGCATCACAAAGGTTGGTCGAAGTCGGTGCAAAGTTACACCGCCTGGAATCAAATTGCCAGATAGACGGTTGTATGCACCTTGCAACGCACCATTTGCGTTTTGATGCAAACGGTAATGTTATTCGCAAAGGTGAACAGTTCGCATTGGGCGACAGTAACTATAAATCGGTTTGCCGTCAACATTTTAACCAAATGTATTACCAGAAAACATGTCACTAGGGCGTTTTATTTCATAATTCATAAACAAACAAACGATGCGGAAATTTTCCCACATAGTGGTAATGTGTATACCCACCACCGGGCACATCGACTACGCGTGTCGCTTTTAACCCTGGAATTTCAACGTCCAGCGTGATAATTACCTTAAATTTCTTAGTTAATTCTTTAAGGCGATCATTCATCACTGGCCCCAGATACGCAACACCGATATCAAACTGTTTGTTTGAATGTTTGATATAATCAAATGCGTCCGCAAAAACGACTTTTATTTGACGCGTCCCAAACAAAAAATTTAAAAAACGCATTACAAAAATACTGAAACGCATATTTTCAATGGCGATAACCTTTAATCCTTGCACCCGTGTCATCGCCCGTGCAAGCCGTCCATATCCCGCGCCGATGTCCACAGCTGTCTTGGCATTTGGATAATGCTTTTTTATCTCGTCTGCGACAACCTGACCGTGGCGCGCACGGCAAGAAACCGGTGGATATTGATGCCGAAACCGCACAGAATAAATATTTTCACATATTGATAAAAGAACAAAAATTTCGACCCCGGCCAGTAACACCACGAAAAACCAAAACAAGAAAACAGTCATTGCCCACCCTTTTTTAGAATTATATTATAAAAAGTTTTTTTCTTGCAATTGAAAATATTTGATATAAAATGTGTGCTGTTGCACCCATAGCTCAACTGGATAAAGCGTCTGACTACGGATCAGAAGACTGAGGGTTCGAATCCTTCTGGGTGCGCCAGGATAAAAATAAAAACACGACCTTGTGTCGTGTTTTTATTTTTACCGTTGGGACAACGGGGGTTTGAACCCAGGTTCGACACGATAGTTGGCAAGAACAAGCGCAAAGCGCGCAGTTCGCGCCTTACGTGTGGTGAGCAACGCGAACTATCCTTCTGGGTGCGCCAGAAATTTAAAACCGACCTCTTATGGTCGGTTTTTAATTTCTTGTATTAAGCATCCAGAAGGATGTGTGCGAACGATAGTGCAGCACACAATACGCAGATAGATAATTAAGAAAATCTTAAAAAATCGACAAGTGGAGATTTTTTTTGATTTTCGTTATTGTATATCAAGGCAATGTTTGGGTGCACTTAATCAAATTTTATGATATCCAGTATCTCGGGTAATTCTGTGGTTACAAAGTGTCCACGGTTTTCAAACCGATGAACTCGAATATCTGGGGCATTTTTTATGATTTTATCAATGCTGGACATTACATGTGGCATATCATCACTGGACACCATCATATCAATTCCACTTTTGGCCTGTTTGACGATATCATTATTCAAACTAAATCCCTTATAAAAACCAAACGGTTGAAAATCTTCTGTATCAATCCAGGGTGCAACCAAAACAACCTGTTTAACACGTAATTCCGGATGCAGTGCCAAGTATTTCAACACAAATCCACCACCCGCAGAATGACCGATTAAGACGGTATCGGTATTTATATCCTGGGCATCCATAATTTTTGCCCATTCATCATATTTCATCAGCAACGCATGCGCATGCGGGAAATACGGCAATTGTGTCACAACATCATGGTCAAATTCTGTGCGAAATTGCAACCATTCTTTCCAATGTTTTGTTGGCATATATTTACGTGTTTTCCAATCTTCATCTGGCCCCATAACACCATGGCAACATACGATATTCATGCGCAAAATCCTTTCTATAGACACCCACGAATATATATCAACGCAAGGCGTATTGCAATATAAAAACATTTTGTTTAATGGCATTTTTTATGGTATAATCATCCTATCAAAGGAAGGAGAAAATTATGGCAGAAAAGTCCCCCTATATGGATGTGAATACTTTTTTGGAAAAATTTTACAATCTGTGGAAAAACAATAATGTTGAAGCGATGAGTCTAATCCACTTCTTGCGAAGTAACGTATACGCTTTGAACAGAAGGAACAAGGGTAACGTGATAACAAGGGAACATGCGGACGAATTAGCCGGCGCATATAGTAGCGACTTTAGATCACAAGAGGCACAAGAATTGATAACCCAAGTCATTGGGACTTTGATGGACCCAAGTCAAGAGGCATTCAAATTCTTGGACAATGCAAATTTATTGACGGTATTTCATTACAATGTGGACCATCACAGTGATTATGATGCATCCATACGTTTACAAAAATTTCTGATAAAAGAAAACTTAATAAAAAATCCCGAAATATCATACAAAATGTTGCGTAGTATTTTGCGTAAATTGGATAGAGATGTATCGGACCCACGCAGAACGGAAATCCTTCGTATGGTGGCAAGGCATCCATTGGCGACCGCACATGATTTGGAAAGATACGCAGAGAATATTAGTACCAGAAGCGATTCACCATACTATGCCAATGCAGTAGAAGAATTAGGCATATTACTTGCCAACCAAAAGAAGCATGCCAGGGAAACAATTGACCAAGAACGCAAAGATGTCCCAAACGAAAAAGTTATCAAAGACATGGAAATTAACCGATTTGGTAATGTCGCGGTGTATATAAAGGATATAATCGAGGCACAAGTTGCCACAGGCAAATATTCGAAAGAAGATCTAGCTGTTGCCAAGGCATATATTGATGAGGTTCGCAAAGAATTTAACATTGATAATC
>CAMYXE010000025.1 GCA_947303165.1 uncultured Pseudomonadota bacterium
TATATTCGCATTGTGGTTTGCGTTGGCGTCCAGTATTTGGTCGGCGACACAATATACAGTCGATTTCCTTGGGAAAATAAAAAAGATAAAGAAATAACAAATACCCGTCAAATGACGGGTGTTTTTTTAAAACCAACTTTTCTTGGCGGATTTGGTTTCAGAAAATTCTTCTAAGATTTTCTTTTGTTTATCGGTAAGTTTTGTTGGTATTACAATTCCAACCTCTATATACAAATCACCAAATGACGAACCACGGCCCGTTGGCATACCATGTCCCCGAACACGCAATTTTTCACCAACCTGGGTTCCACTTGGCACTTTGACCGATAGTTTTTTATCATCAATTGTTTCAACCTCGATTTCACCACCCAACGCCAATGTTGTAAATGGCAAATCGATATGCATCAACAAATCATTTCCGGCACGTGCAAATTTATCATCTGGTTTAATATGAATATCCAAATAGAAATCACCAGCCACGCCACCATTTGCGCCCGCTTCGCCCTGTCCCGCCAGACGCAACCGCGCGCCGTCTTCTATGCCCGCAGGTATTTTCACATCAATTGTCCGATTTTTATGAACAACACCCGCGCCATCGCATTCGGAACATTTTTTATCTATTTTATGCCCCAGGCCATTACATTCTGGACATGGGGTTTGCATCGCGAAAAATCCACGTTGAACATTCACATAACCTGATCCATGGCAGCGTGGACAAGTTGGCGCCTCTTTACCATCCGCCGTTCCATACCCATTACATTTTTCACATTTTACATTACTTGAAAATTTGACAGTATGTGTTTTACCAAAATATGCATCGCGCAGGGATATTACAACCTCGTCCAGTAAATCGCGACCACGTTGTTGCTGACTTGCACCGCCACGCATACCTCCATCAAACCCACCAAAGCCAAATCCACGCATAGCCTCGCGCAATATATCTTCCATTCCGGCACCGCCGCCCATATCGAAATGAAACGCCCCATTTCCAAACGGGTTGCCCCCCATCCCGGCAGACGCACCATTACCACCCGCGAACGCCGCATCACCATACCGATCATACGCCGCACGTTTTTGTGGGTCCTTTAGAATATCAAAGGCATTATTAACATCTTTGAATTTTTCCTCGGCGGTCTTGTCCCCCGGATTTTTGTCCGGATGATACTTCATAACCAATTTATGATAGGCTTTTTTGATATCGGCATCCGACGCATCACGCGCCACGCCCAAAACTTCATATGGATTTTTATTCATTTTTACGGTCCGTAATTACTTCTTGCCTAAATATATAATTATATATTTTTGAAAATCAAGCCCACAAAATTCTTATTATTTTTCAGGTCATTTTTACGATTGGGCTTGCACAAAATGAAATAATGTTCTAATAATTACGTGTTATGGCAGAACAGAATTCGCACTCTTATGATGCATCAGACATCCAAGTCCTGGAGGGGTTGGAGCCTGTTCGTCTGCGCCCAGGAATGTATATTGGTGGCACAGATGAAAAGGCGTGGCATCATTTGCCGGTCGAAATTATGGATAATTCTATTGACGAAGCCGTTGCTGGTTTCGCAAAAAAGATTGTTGTTCGCCTAATAGATTCTAAAACAATTCAAATTGATGACGATGGCCGTGGGATTCCTGTTGATGAACACCCGAAATATCCCGGCAAATCGGCATTAGAGGTTATTTTAACCACACTGCATTCGGGCGGAAAATTTAATAACAATGTTTATAAGACCAGTGGTGGTCTGCATGGTGTCGGCAGTGCAGTTGTCAATGCTCTGTCATCAAATATGGATGTGACAATTACCCGCGACGGATACGAATGGCACCAAACATTTTCACGTGGTCGTCCAACATCAAAAATGACACGTGGTGCGGCGTCTAAATCGCATGGGACATCTATACGGTTCACATTGGATGATGAAATATTTGGTGCGCCCGCTGTGTTCAAACCGGTTAAGATTTATCGTATGGCACGCGCCAAGGCTTTCCTATCACGTGGTGTAAAAATTGATTGGCATTGCAATCCAGAACTGCTTACCGCGGATATGGAAATTCCAAGTGATACAACATTCTATTATCCAAATGGTGTTGCCGATTTCTTGGAAGAAAAGACGCGTGATAAACCACGCATTTTGCCACGCCTGTTTTCGGGTTCGGTTGATTTTCCAGACGATTCGGGGCGTGTTGAATGGGCCATAACCTTTTTGACCGACGAAAACGGTGCGGCATCTGATGATGGATTTTTCTCGTCATATTGCAACACTATTGCAACCATTGACGGTGGCACGCACGAAAGTGGTTTCAAATCTGCGATTACCCGCGGGATTAAAGCATACGGTGAAAAAGTTAATAACAAGGCCGCCGCAAACATAATCGGCGATGACGTATTCGATTCGGTTGCTGCGATTGTTTCCGTATTCTATAAAACGCCACAATTCTTGGGACAAACCAAAGAAAAACTGTCAAACCCAGAAATTGCACGTTATACGGAAAACGCTTTGCGTGACCCATGGGAGATGTTTTTGGCATCTGACCCAAAAACAGCGAACGCGTTATTGGAATTTGTTATTAACCTGGCCAATGCACGTATCCGTGTTAAACAGGTCAAAGAGGTTGCACGCAAAACCCCAACAAAACGTATTCGTATGCCGGCAAAATTGGCAGACTGTTCCAAACACGGTATTGCGGGAACCGAATTATTTATTGTCGAAGGGGAATCTGCAGGCGGAACCGCAAAACAGGCACGCGACCGCGCAACACAGGCTATTATGCCGTTGCGTGGTAAGGTATTAAACGTTGTATCCAATTCCGACGAGCGTTTCGGCAACAACCGCGAATTAAATGATTTGATTGATATTATTGGTGCAGGAACGGCGAAAGATTGGGACGATTCCAAATTGCGCTATGAAAAGATAATTATCATGACCGATGCCGATGTCGACGGCAGTCATATCGCATCACTGCTGATGGCATTCTTTTATCAATTTATGCCGCAATTGATTTATGGTGGACATTTATATTTGTCTTGCCCTCCGCTGTATAAATTAACACACGGCACCGAATCGATTTATATTGATACTGACGAAGAATTAGAGGATTTGAAAAACGGTAAATACAAGGGTAAAAAGGTTGAAATTTCACGATTCAAAGGACTTGGCGAAATGATGCCGAACCAATTAAAAGAAACAACCATGTCACCAAAAACACGCCGTTTAATCCGTGTCGATTTACCGCCGCGCACAGACGAAGGCGCCGAAGACACCGAAAAAACACGTACTATCGTTTCAGAACTTATGGGCAAAAAACCTGAATTTAGATTCCGTTTTATTACCGAACACGCCCAATTTGTAAAAGATTTATTTGTATAGCAAGCACTGTTTTATTGACATTCATAATTTTTGTTCTAGTATTTGCCCGTTTGCAATAAAAAGGGATGTAAATGGCAGAACCAATAACTTTTAAAAATACATACGTCATCAATATGAATGAGTTAAAGAAAAGACCATTTGATTGTTTACAAAAGGGCGCATTGTTGCCTGTTGAACAAAAAAATGGCGAGCCCGGAACAGCGGACCTTGTGTTATTTTCCGAACACGCAGACTTTTATGTAAAACGTATGATCAGAGAATATCCATCATTATCACAAACAATCGGCGAACAAGACGCGCGTACTATCATCGTATATCTGTCCAAGGCCCAGAAACCGATTATGACGTTATTTCCAACAAACGAAACAGATATCATTACAGATATTTGGAATGATGTTGATGACGGTGTTTTGCCTGATGCAACCGCAATAATCGACAACAGAACAAAATTGATTAAACAATTCAAAGAAATAAAACAAATAAAAAAATAAAAAACGCCCGATTTCATCGGGATTTTTTTACATCTTTATTTATATTCTTCTATTAATTGGGCGATTTGGGCGGACATAACCAAATCAGATTGCTGTAATTTTTCAATTCTATCTATACCATACATAACCGTCGCATGATCACGGCCACCAACATACGAACCAATCTCGGACAATGACATACCTGTCACATTCTTTAACACAACCATCATCATTTGACGCGCCAAGACCAAAGAACGCGCGCGCCCATTTCCACAAACCGCATCATACGATACACCAAGTTTTTCACACATAGCTTTGACCATAGCGATTGGTGACTTTGATTTTTTCAATGTATCTGCAAGTAATTTTTCAATTATTGTTTCGTTAACCGTTTCACCCATCAAATCACAATATGCACGGATTTTATTCGCAACACCAGATATAACGTGACCATCTGCCATAACACGTCCAGCAAGTGCATCAGCAATTTTTTCATTTACACCAGCCTTGATAAATATTTCACGACGAACAGAACGCGATGGCGCAACAACATCTGCAACCAAACCAGACGCCAATAATGATTGCAAACGATGGTCAATTCCAGATAAATTACTTGGTGCGGCATTTGCAGTTAACACAATGTTTTTTCCCGCGTTACGCAAATCCAAAATTAACTGAATAAATTCTTCACAGGTTGCACGTTTACCAGAAAACACCTGAACATCATCCAAAATAAATGTATCACAATTGCGGCAATAATCTTTGAAAGCAAAAATTGTCTTGTCATGCAATGCACGTGCAAATTCAGATACAAATTGTGCGCCAGACATCATTATCGTATTGCCAACCGATGCAGATCTGATGCATTCTGCCAACATTGTTTTACCGCAACCCGCCGGCCCATAGATAAACAATGGTGAAAATGTTGCGGTCCCCGCCGCCATCTTTTTACATGCTGATAAAACAAACGCATTTTCTTCACATGATATAAAAGAATCAAAATCACCGGCATCATTATTATTGATTACCGGTGCAGAATATGTTTGCGTATTATTATCATTTGCGGTTTTACGAATCACTGGTGCGATATTTGCAACGCACATGCGAACATTCATACCATATTCCGTCGCAACCGCATTAAACACATTTGCATATGTAGAACTTACAAAATCAATAGTAAACTGATTTGGTGCACGAACAATTAAACAATTTCCTGAAATTTCAAAATCAAGTGGAGCAATCCATGCAGAAAAACAGGCCGCATCTATTCTTGTGGATAATTCATTTTTTATCGCATCCACAGATATCGCCTGTTTTGTTGTAACTGTTGCCTGCATGCCGTTTCTCCTTTCCTTATTCAAAAGAGTTTCCTGCCGGAACAAGTGTGCAAAAGCCACCTGCATATAAATACCAAATCATACCGAAACGCTGACGTCCCAATAAAATCTAGTATCTATTTATGTATCCTACTTTCCACTCTCTCGCATTTACTATTGAAACCTGAATCTAACCTTTCCTTCCAATCAGAACTTGATAACCTATCTGACTACGCAAGATAATTTATAAGATTCATTTCTATTTGCAACTAATTGTTAACTATTTTTTTCAAATTTATTTTTTGACACCGATTCGGATTTTCCCCAGTTTTCTGCGGTTTGTATATACACTGTATATACATGATTTTTTTCACACACGAATGTAACCAGTATCACATTTTTGAACCAAACCTTGTAATTCTAATATCACCAATTCACGTTTAATTTCCGAAATATTTTTTCCGACAATTTCTGCCAATACAGATTCTGATAGCGGAACTGTTCCAAGTTTTTCTAAAATAGAATTATCTGAACCGATATTTTTTTTGTTTTCATCATGTATTTTTGAATCAATAAAAAAATCTTCTGTGCCCTGACACAATATTGCCACACCAGACCGAATCAGTGAATTTGGTCCTGCACCGCGGGAATCTGCAGGATGCGATGGAATCGCATAAACTTTTCGTCCATATTGAATCGCAAAATTCGCAGTTTTCATACTGCCAGATTTTAAATCAGCCTCGGACAATATAAGTTTTTCCCCAAGTCCAGCAATTATCCTATTACGTTGTACAAAATTTGTGCCTTTTGGGATAAATCCAACTGGCATATCACTAATTACTGCGCCACGTTCCAAAATTTCATAATATAACGATTCGTTTTCAATTGGCCATATGTAATCCACACCACCCGCCAATACCGCAATTGTATTAGCGTTTCCATTTGAACGCAATGCGCCAACATGCGCGGCACTATCTGTTCCAATTGCCATCCCAGACACCACAACAATTCCATGATCAACAAATGCCGCAGCCATATCCGAAATAAAATTCATACCTATGGCCGTTGCATGTCGAGTTCCAACGATAGATACCGTCGCCCTGGATAACGTTTCAATATTGCCTCGTGCTGTTATAATAGGTGGATGATTTTTTGTTAAACGCAACATCGCAGGATAACGTCCATCATCATCAGAAATATATTCTATATTTAATTTGGCCGCAGTATCCATTTCACGTAAAACAGCATCACGCAAATCAGTACTTGGTTTTAATGCATCCAAGGCTGCACAAACATCACCATTAAATTGATGCAACGTATACGCATACGTAACAGCCCCAACACCAGGGGATCGCAATAATAATAAATGTTCATACAAGTTTTTCATTACATATACTATATGAATATATTGATTTGAATCGCAAGAAAAAACACCCTGCTGGGTGTTTTTTCAATTATTATACTGCATTGACATAATTAAAGGCTAAGCAAGGTATCAAAATCAAATTGCTCGCAATTTGTATCCGTTTCACCTGCTTTCTTTAATTCATCACAATCCTTCTTCAGTTGCTCAAGGTCCGCCATGAATTTAGTATAACGCGAATCGTTATTCTTTTTCATGGTTAACAGCTGTGAACGCAAAACCTGGGTTTCTGACAAATTCTTATTCTTTTGACCTTCAACTTTACCACCAATAAGTTTGTTACCAAACAACTCCATAGATCCCACACCAATCGCGGCACCACCAACTGCGCCGCCAACAGTCGCCCAAGTCCGACCTTTCTTCTTAGCATCCAATATCCGTTGTTGCAGGCTTGCTTCATCAAGCCACGAACCACATGTTATATTCTCACCCCATTGAAAATAACGACTTTTCAAATCAGACACATCTATACGAGAATCAGACGATCTTATATCAACTTTAACAAAACATACATTATTCTCGGGATTTTCAAGATCTTCCTGCATTGTAGCATAGCTGCCACTATTACTATACCTGGACGCCCAAACAAATGTATTTCCAACACCAATGTTGTTGTTTAAACACGCATCACGCTCCGCATCCCTAGTATTCTTTTTGCTATCTGGAACTGGCACTGGCGGAACAACACCATCTGCCTTTATACTTGGCGAACGGTCATCCGAATAACCCGTGCTGATCGATACGTCTGGTGTTGTCAATTGGTTCTTTGATGCAATACCAGCACGATCCTGTGTTGGTGCAACCCTATTTCCACCTGCGATACCCAATGCCGCAACACGCGGATCACGAGCACTTGCCCCATTTGCGACCAATGGCAAAACCATAAAACATAAAGTCAATATTTTTTTCATAACGAGAATCTCCCTCATACTTGCACACACATTATATCACAAAAATCCCCCCAAAAAAAGTCCAAACATTAAGAAAAGATTATTTTTTCCACTTCCATACAATTTTTGACTCTGTTCCACCAATTAACCGGCCAATATTTTCATTATGTTTGACTAAACACAGTGCACACGTAGCTAACACAGCAATTCCAACGCCTCCTCCCAACGCAAAACCTAAGACCATGGCCATAAAAAACGTAACAATTGCGCCCAAAGATGAATAACCAAAAGTTAATGCCACAACCAACCATGTGATACCACAAACAACAAAAAGTATCGGATTAATAGCTAGTAATACCCCAAAAAGACAAGATACTCCTTTTCCACCATGAAATCTCAACCATACTGGGAAACAATGTCCAAACACCGTTGCAAAACCACACCATGCCGCAAACACAGGTCCGCCAATCAGACCACCAACCCAAACTGCCACCACAGCCTTGAACATATCCAACAACCACTCCAATGCCGCCATACGTAGTCCGCCAACGCGTAACACGTTTGTCGCACCAATATTACCACTTCCTACTTTACGTAAATCCCCCCGGCCAAACAAACGGGTCAGTAATATTCCAAAAGGAACCGTTCCACACAAATACGCAAATAATATTCCGAATACAAATAACATTGTCATTTTTCCTTGATTTTATCTTTGTTTCGTATAGAATAACAGAAAACTAAATCAAATAAAAGGAAAATAAAGTGGCAAACCACAAATCATCAAAAAAGAGAGTTTTGGTCACAGCAAAGAAAAATGCTGTGAACACGGCACGCCGTAGCGCGGTTAAAACAGAAAACAAAAAGGCTATCAAAGCCATTGCTTCTGGCGACAAG
>CAMYXE010000026.1 GCA_947303165.1 uncultured Pseudomonadota bacterium
GAGCATCTCATTCGTAATGAGGGGGTCGTAGGTTCAAGTCCTATCACCGGCACCACGAAAAATTGTTATCGCGCACAATAAAGTGCGCGATTAAAAATTTTTTAGTGTCGCGCCATAGCAAAGTTTACAACTGTGAAACATATCTCATAATTATCGGCGAAGGCGGACAATAAAACCGCCCGTTTGGGCGGTTGTTTTTTTCTTGAACTATCTATTTTATAAGTCTGTTGGCCAATTCTGCGAAGTATTTGGATAATTCCGGTGAAATAACAGCGATTTGTTTCCAGTTACCTTGTTGATTGTTATCAACATAGCGCTGGAATACATATCCGTTTCCACCGCGACCGTCACACCATTCTGTGCCCGTGCCACCAAAATCTATTTGCAAATCAGCAACTGTAATACGCATAGGTTCGGGTGTTTGGTGTTCTGTTTTGTCGAAATAACGAACGTCCGCAAAGTCTTTTAAGGCTGTATTTTGCAAGACATCGTAAACTTTTTGCAACCCCCTGGCCTGTATTTCTGGCATTGGATCATAATCAACCGTCTTGGTTGCGCCACCATTACGACGGGCCACCCAATCTTGTAATCTAGGTTTATTTTTTTCGTTTGTACGTGTGTTGTATTTTAAACGCAATTGCATATGCTCTACAAATGGATCCATAAGGTCTTGTTGAACGTCTTTGATTGTCGGCAAAATTGCAAGCATGCGGGCAATCGCCTTGTCACCCCAAATAGCAATCTGTTCTGCTGATATCTTTTTCATATTTATTCCTTAATGATTTTGGTTGAGTATCATGATACCACTAAATTATAGCCTGTCAATTATTCTGAAATTTTTTGCATAAAATACTGGAAATTCCATTTTTTATATATTAAACTAACTCGCGATGAATACGAAAACAATAATTATCATTAGATAACCGGCAATGCGCTTTGGCGTAGGCTGGGGCGCATATAGCGCCCGTTTTTTATGATATAAACACATATGGAGTATATAAAAATGGCATACCCGAAAACAGAAGCGAAAACAAACTTTTCGAAGTTAGAACACGAAATAATGGATTTCTGGCGTAAAGACGATACGTTCCACAAATCGCTAGAAAAGACCAAAATGGGCCAACCTTTCAATTTCTATGATGGTCCGCCGTTTGCCAATGGCCTGCCCCACTGGGGACATTTGGGTGTTTCGTGCATCAAGGATATGGTTTCCCGTTACAAAACTATGTGTGGCCGTTATGTGAAAAGAGAATTGGGATGGGATTGTCATGGGTTGCCCGCAGAAACAGCGGTGGAACATCAAGAGGGCCAAACCGCCAAGAAAATCGTCGAGCAAAAAGGTATCGAAGCATTTTGTGATATGTGCCATACCAGTGTGACAACGTATTGCAACGAATGGTTGCGCTTTGTTGAACGTATTGGTCGTTGGGTCGATGGTGGCGACAATTATGGTTATCGCACTATGGATAAAAATTATATGGAATCTGTTATCTGGGGGTTGAAACAATTATATGATAAAGGCTTGTTGTATAAAGACTTTAAAGTGAATCCATATGATTGGAAGTTGGGAACAGTTCTTTCTAATTCCGAAGCGTCAAGTGAATATAAAGATGTTGTTGATGATACTGTGACCGTTTGGTTTGAACTAGAAAATGGTGAACGTGCAATTGCGTGGACAACAACACCATGGACCTTGCCGGCAAATTCTGCATTGGCCGTGAATCCAAAGATGAAATATGTAAAAATGCGTCATGATGATGGACATGTATATATTTTGGCCGAATCACGTGTTCCCGCGTATGAAAAGATATTTGCAAATTCTGAAAAGGTTGGCGAATGCACAGGGGCGGAATTGGTTGGATTACACTATACACCAATTTTCCCATACTATACCGATTTGGCCAAAGAAGGTCATGGTCTGTACACTATAATTCCTGCGGACTATGTTTCTGATGGTGATGGAACAGGTATCGTTCATATCGCACCCGCGTATGGTGAAGACGATTATTGGGCAGCCAAGGCAATCGATCCGAAATTCCCGGTTATTTTAAATGTTGATGATTTCGGTAACTTTGATTCGACTGTAAAAGACTGGCCGGGTGAAAATATTTTTGATGCTAATCCAAAAATCATGGATTGGTTGCGCAGCAATGGAATATTGGTTAAAAAAGACCAGCATAAGCACAGTTATCCGTTTGGACCGCGTAGTAAAGAAAAACTTATCTATCGTGCAACGGATGCCTGGTATGTTGATGTGCCAAAAATCCGTGATAGATTGATAGAAATCACCAAGACACAGACAACATGGACATCGGCGGGTAATCGATTCATGGCATGGATTGAAAATGCACGTGAATGGGGTATAACCAGAAACAGATATTGGGGTGTTCCGTTACCAATTTGGGAAAAGGACGGCAAATACAAAGTGTTTGGTTCTATTGCCGAAATGGAAGAATTCTTTGGTGTAAAGATAGATGATTTACATCGTCCGACATTGGATAAACTAACCAAAGACGGGTGGCACAGAATAACCGATGTTTTGGATTGTTGGTTTGAATCTGGATCTATGCCGTTTGCACATTTGCACTATCCATTTGAAAACAAAGACGTGTTTGAAAAGAATTTCCCGGCCGATTATATTATCGAAGCGGACGAACAAACACGTGGTTGGTTCTATGGTTTGATGGTAATGGCGGTTGCATTGTTTGACAAGGCTGCGTTCCGCGTCGTGTCGGCTAATGGCTTGATTTGTGACGAACAGAAAAGAAAGTTTTCTAAATCGTTGCATAATTATGTTGAACCATCTGAACAATTGGAAACATACAGTGCTGATGCAATTAGATTGTTCATCCAGGGCAGCACTTTTATGAAGGCTGAGAACGTCGGTGTAGATAAAGAAGGTAAAGTTTTTGGCGACACAATCAAAACAATTTTGACGCCGCTTTGGAATGCTTATCACTTCTTTACATTGTATGCGAACGCTGGGAATATTACCGCAGAGATGAATGCTACATCAACAAATCTGTTAGATAAATATATCTTGGCGGAATTGAGCAAATTGACACAAACCACAACAGATTCGCTTAATCAGTATAAACCTGATACGGCAATTAAAGAATTTGTTCGATTCTTGGATGTGTTGAATAATTGGTACATTCGTCGTAATCGTGACCGGTTCTGGGACGAAGATAATACAGCATTCAATACGCTGTATTATGTGTTGGTAAATTTATCCAAGATTATGGCACCGTTTGCGCCATTTATATCGGAATATATCTATAAGAATTTAACAGGCAAAGAATCTGTTCATTTAGAAGATTGGCCTGTTGCGGATTCTGTGGATATGGATATTGTGACCGATATGCGTCGTGTTCAACAGATAGTGTCTGTTGGAAAACAATTGCGTGAACAATACAAATTGCGTAATCGTTTGCCATTAAGTAAATTGACGGTTGCCGGCGGAAAACCTATGCCAGAATACACAAACATAATTCGTGATGAATTAAATGTGAAATCGGTAGAATGGGTTGATAACACGAACAAGGTTGCCGATAGTTTCATATATTTGGTCACGTCTTGGTGGCGCATTGCGTGAAATAATACCGGCGGTCAAGAATGGTGATTATGAAATCGATGGCGACAAGATGATAGTTGGCGAATATACATTAAATTCTGATGAATTTGAAAATCGCCTTAACATCAAAGAAGGTGTCACAGGTATGGCATTGCCAGATAATACCGCGGTTATCATTTTGGATACAGAATTGAATTCAGAATTGATTGCCGAAGGTTTGGCAAATGATGCATTACGATTCATCCAAGATACACGTAAAACACTTGGATTAGATGTGTCTGATAGGATAAGATTAACGTATACGGCGGATTTAGCGGTTTCTGGTGCCATAGAACAATACCGGAAACGTATCATGGCTGACGCGTTAATCGTTGAAATGTCACCGGGCGAGGCCGAACATTTCAAAGACATAGAAGGCTATAACTTTGGTATATCAATCGAAAAGGCGCAAAAATGAAAGAAAATAAATTTTGGTTAATCTGTGCGGTAATAGTAATTATCGTACTAAGGTTTATCGGGTTCTTTGGTACATCCGTCATGGAACCGACATTGTCAAATGTATTCACAATTGATGATGTAGCAGAAACCAAAGATTCAGACAAAGGAAAATTTATTGGATGCAATTCAAGTTTTACTTCGCAGAAAACGGCAACCGATGTAAACGGCGAATATGTTGAAAAATATATCGCGCGCAACACTATTGTTTGCAACTGCGTTGGTGACCACGAAGGTTCGATTATTGAAAAAACAGTCACGCTTCAATATATAGACGAACCGAGCAAGGTCGAATTAGATTGCAATTCACAATGTGAAAAAATCTGCGCTGAATATTAATATGATAACGCCACAGCGATTTTTTGAAATTGTGCCGAAAAGTCTGAATATGGACATTCGTTCAGAATTAATCAGCACGAATGATTTCACTTTTGCTGTGGCGGTTATTCTTTCGGCCCAGGCCACCGATAAAAAGGTGAACGAGGTCACGCCCGCCCTATTCCGCGTTGCGCCGACACCGAAAAAAATGTTGGCGTTGGGATTGGATGGATTAAAAAAACATATCAAAGTCATTTCATTTTTTAATAACAAAGCCAAGAATATCATCGCGCTTTCCGAACAATTGGCGGATATTAAAACCGATGGCGATAATTTTATATTCCCCAAAAAATATCACAATCGTGAAGAATTGATGAAATTGCCGGGCATAGGACAAAAGACCGCAAATGTAATAATGAATGTTTTGTGGAATGCGCCGAATATTGGTGTTGATACGCATGTATTTAGATTGGCACATCGTTACGGCTGGGTTGATGACGGTGCGAATACACCGGAAAAAGTCGAAACGGTATTATTAAAGAAAATTCCAAAAAAATATCATTCAATTGTAAATCATGTAATGGTGCTGTTTGGGCGATATACATGCACCGCCCTGCGACCAAAATGCGACACATGCCCATTAAAAGAATTTTGTAATTATAAAAAATAAAAACCGGCATTCGCCGGTGGTTTAAATTCTTTCTTGTTTACAATCTGCACCTAATTTCCATAGTTCATATTGTTTGTCATTAAAATATTTATTTGAATTTTGAATATCAGATAATTGTTGAATCAAGCGGAGTATACATATAGATTGACTAAATAACAATGGCAGAAAGTGTATATATTCTTTTCTATCTACGATAGTTTGGATATCCTTCTCAAAATACTCATTATTACGACCGAGAAGTTTTATATCACGATAATTTGGGAAAGAAGGATTGTGGTCGTTTTCTGCCCAAATAATCTTGAATATTGGGTTAGTATATTTTCTAACAGTTATGCCATGGTATATTATTTCTCCAGTTTCTTTATATTCAGGTAATGGTCTCAGACTTATATTAAATAGATCCGACAAGAATGGTTCTCTTATTTTTTCATAAAATGCATTATCAATATTCATACGATATGAAAAACTGTTACGTATTATCATCTCGTGTTCTGTTTCGTTCGTAATGGCACGTTGTAAATAGATTGCATTTTTTTGATCATTCATGTGTGTTATCTCAAAATTAATTAGAAACGAGTAGTCCGCATACAGAAGTACGCACTTGTCTTCTTTCTGGTTATATTCAATCGCAACACATGGTGTTCTTTTGTCATCATTACAGTAAATTTCAATAAAATTCGATTTTTGACCAAGTTGTTGATCAACTTTTTCATCACGAAACGATACGACACTAAACTTGCCCTGCGGGTCATTTAAACACTTGTGTGTCAGCCATGCAAAATACGTACTTTTAAAAGGACCATAATCTGGATATGCCATCAAAAACTCCTTTGTTTTCGGTGAAAGTAGCAAATTTTATTGAAAAAGCAAGTTTTTTGACAAATAAAATAAATTGTTGAATTTTTGTGCGCAATAAAAAACACCGGAATTTTCGGTGCTTTTTATGAAACGCATAAACAAATGTTTTATTAATACATTGATTGCAAGATATGTTTGTTCTTGTCCAGGCTGGACAGCATTTTACCACTGCCCTTTGCGACACATGCCAACGGGTCATCAACCAAGAATGCTGGCAATCCAGTTGCCGCACGAATGGCCGCATCCAAACCGCGCAACAATGAACCGCCACCAGTCATTGCAATACCCAAATCGGCAATATCGGCGGACAAATCTGGCGGTGTTAATGCCAACGCATTTCGAACGGTTTCAACAATCTTGTTTACGGTTTGCGCCAATGCGGACGCAATCTGGGATTCTGTAATAATTGTTTCACGTGGTGTTCCGGACAATAAATCACGCCCTTTGACCTTCATAGTAAGTTCGTTTGCCTTGTCTTTTGGTGACAATGCGGTACCAATAGTTTTCTTGATTTCTTCGGCCGTATTTTCACCAATAAGCAGGTTTTTATTCTTTTTTACAAATTCAATAATGTCTAAATCCATTTGGTCACCGGCGGTGCGCACAGCATTTGAATACACGATTCCGCCCAATGACATAATTGCAACCTCGGTCGTGCCACCACCAATATCCAAAACCATTGAACCACGCGGCTTGTCAACAGGCAGGCCCGCACCAATCGCGGCGGCGGTTGATTCTTCAACAATATAGACTTTGCGTGCACCTGCGGCATCGGCGGCCTCTTGAATAGCACGACGTTCTACCTGGGTTGCACATGATGGAACACATATAATAATAAGTGGTGCAGTAAGTGGGCTGCGATGATGCACCTTGCGAATAAAGTATTTTATCATTTCTTCGGCGACTTCAAAGTCCGCAATAACGCCGTCGCGCAATGGACGAACAGCGGTAATTATGCCCGGGGTACGTCCCAACATCTGTTTTGCCTCGGTTCCAACGGCAAGTATTTCTTTGCGACCCAATAATCTGTTTTCTGCAACCGCAACCACAGAGGGTTCATTAAGAACGATGCCGCGACCCTTGACATAAATCAATGTGTTCGCCGTCCCAAGGTCTATTGCCATATCTGCCGAGAAAAATTTCATCAACCAATTATACATGTGTCGCCCCTTCTTATCCAATTTTTCAACACCACTATAAACGCGGAATTATGAAAAATCAAGCCGCAGACGTTAAAATGTTTTTTCTTTGACTTTACGTATATTTTGGTATTATTACCCACATGCGAGACACAATAAAAAAACATCAAGACTTTCATACAACCGATACAGATCCATCGGCACGGTCTGCATATTTTGTTATTCGTGCCAAAAAAGCAAAGTTTCCAAATAATCCACGTATCGGGTTTATGGCAACCAAACGAACGTTTAAATTGGCGGTTGAGCGTAATCGCGCAAAACGCTTGTTGCGCGAATGGGTTCATTACTGCGAAGATTTGTTGGCCCCACAATATGACTATATTTTTATTGCATACAGCGGAATTTTATCCGCCACGCGTGACCAGGGGCGTCTTGCAATGACCAAGGCATTGGGGCATATAATGAATAAATATGCAAAGAAAGAAACAAAATGATTTTCCGCAAGATTATTGAATTTCCACGTCATTTCGGCATATGGCTGATAAATGTATACCAACGATTTATATCACCCGCATTTGGTGGACGTGCAGCATGCAGATTTATACCGACATGCAGTGAATACACAAAAACAGCGATTTTGCGTTACGGATTAATTCGTGGCTCAATTATGGGAATCCGCAGAATTCTGCGCTGTCGGCCGGGGGGTGGATTCGGATTTGACCCAGTGCCTTGACAAGTTGTGGTTTTATGTTAGAATCTTAGGGATATAAAAGTAATTTTACAAAAGGATTTGAAATGTCATTTCGTTCAACCGTTGAATCCATGTCTAAAATTATGGATGAAATGGGGATTACAGAACTTGATTTAGAACGCCAGTTTTTATTTGGTGTTTATCGCAAACATATTCATTTATCCAAAGGAACAACTGTGGCTATGCCATCTTTCCCTGTGGATACCAGTATAAAAAATGCGTCAACTGGTGCAAATGGTGTCGCCAAGGAATATAAAAACGCATTAAAATCACCAATGGTTGGTGTTGTATATTTGGCAACTGAACCTGGGGCAAAACCATTTGTCAAAGTTGGTGATACCGTTCATGCCGGCGATACAGTCGCATTGGTCGAGGCAATGAAAACATTTAATCC
>CAMYXE010000027.1 GCA_947303165.1 uncultured Pseudomonadota bacterium
TTTGAATAAAACCATAATTTACCGGGTACATAAAACCATGTTTTGGATGTTTTGTGCCAAGTGGTCGATCCATTTTTACAGTAACTATTTTACCAAGAAAATCTTTTGCAGATATTGAATTTCCCATATTTTTCCCCTTTGCTATTTTACATTATACCTTGCAATATAAAAATTGCAACCGCCCACGAAAGCAAATTTTGTTGACAAACGCAAAAACAGGTGTATTATCAATAAAAAAGAGGTCATATAATGCCAACTGAAGAAAAACCAGAAAAAACAGTTCAAGAACAGCAACAAATTCTTTCAATACTTTTACTAAAACTACTGTATAAAATATCAGAAAAGACCACATTGGACATCGACGTTGATTACACCGATGTTGTCACTGCATATTTCACACCACCAATTCCAGAAGAGAAGCTGAAAAGGAAAGGCAGAAGGAAAAAAACAGAGGAACATGAAGAAACAGATATAGAAGATGGAGATTTCCTATCATTTTCTTTAGAAGAGAAAAAAGTTAGCAAAAGAGGCAGAAAAAAGATAGGCGAGGAAAAATCCGAAGACATTTTACCACGTAAAACACGTTTATATGATATTTGGTGCGAACACAATCATTATTGGATCAGAGTCCAAAATGGTAACAGACAACTGATAGAATTCGGTCGTTTCCCAACACCAGATGGTATAAATCGCACATTCTTTAACGATCAAAAATGTAACTATCTGCAAGCTTTGTATAATTTGCGAAATCCGCAAAAAGCATTGAAAGGTTTGGCGCACCAAAACACCAAAATAAAACTCGAAGGTATTACAGCATGGGATGAAAAACACATAGCTGTGATTAAATATTTACAAGAATTGTCATACCAATTGTAAATCACAGATTTTCAATTTGACGACTATGATTAAAAACTCACCTGATGGTGAGTTTTTTATATTAACCATTCAATTTCGCCATAAATTCATTATGAATTTGTTCTTCTTCGGGGCTGGTTGAGAACTGACGATACGGAAAATCACCTCCAATTTTTGGATGTTTCAAAAATGCCTCGTGCTGCTTGGCGACAATATCTGAAATTTCTGGCGCAGGTGCGGTATTTTCTAATTCCAAATACACCTTGGCCAAAATTTCCGAATCAATTAATGCACCATGCGCATCGGCGCGCGTAGTAAGTGATATGCCATACCATTTTGCCAATGCGTCTAAAGTATAACTTTTGGGGCCAAACACACGATTACGTGCAATAACCAAAGTGTCCTGTTGTTGGGTGCGTGGAATCTGTGGCAACCCCAGCATTTCTAATTCATGATTTACAAATGGAAAGTCAAAGTCCAACCCATTGTGCGCGACAATAACTGAATCACCAATAAATTCCAAAAACTTTGGGGCGACGACAGACATTTTGGGTTTATCATCCAAAAACGCATTTGAAATCTTGTGAACCATGTATGTTTCAGGCGGAATAATTTTACCTTCGGGATTAATATATTCGTGAAAGGTGTTGTCTGTGATTTTGCCGTCCACAATTTCCACTGCGCCGATTTCGATACACCTATCGCCACGCAAATATTCAAAACCAGTAGTTTCGATATCAAAACAAATTACCCTTGCCATAATCACACCATAGTTTTATGCTTTTTATAGGAAAATTTTATGGTATTATAATAAAACAATGAATTTAATGCTAGAAAATCTTAATGCGGAGCAAAAAAAAGCGGTTGAGTCAACAGAAGGCCCCATTTTGGTTCTTTCTGGTGCCGGCACAGGCAAAACACGTGTATTGGTCACACGTGTTGCGTATATTCTTTCTAAAAATCTGGCACAACCATGGCAAATTTTGGCACTGACCTTCACCAACAAGGCCGCTAATGAAATGAAAAATCGCATCAGTGATATGCTAGTTAGTATGCCAGGTAATTTTTATATGCGGGATTTATGGTGCGGGACTTTTCATTCAATATGTTTACGAATATTACGAGCTAATGCTATGCGCGCTGGTCTTAAACCAGACTTTATAATATTTGGTGAAGATGATCAAAAGGCAGTTCTTAAAAATGTGTTTGCAGATATGGGTGCAAATTCCAAAGAATTTGATGCCACGGAATGGGTTGAAAAAATTTCTAATATCAAAGACCGCGGTCGTGTGGATAATTATGATATCGGGGCGCGCACGCAAAAAATACTTGATGATTACAATGCAGAATTACGCCGCCAAGGCGCATTAGATTTTGGCGATATTATTTTGATGGTTTTGGATTTGTTCGAAAAAAATCCTGATGTATTAGAAAAATATCAAAAGCAATTTAAATATATTATGGTTGACGAATTCCAAGACACCAATAATGCACAGATGCAACTACTTAAATTATTAACACGTGGGATTGAACAACCAAACATTTGCTGTGTCGGCGATGACGATCAATCTATATATTCATGGCGTGGTGCAGAAATTAAAAACATTCTTAATTTTGATAAAACATTTCCTGGCGCACAAATCATAAGGCTTGAAACAAACTATCGCAGTACAGGAAACATATTAGGTGCAGCTAATTCATTAATAAGGAATAATAATGGACGTTTGGGTAAAGATTTACGTCCAGTTAATACAGAATCCGTTGGCGAACCAGTATATGTGTTAACTGTTCCGTCAAATTATGACGAAGTAAAATTGATTGCGGACACAATATTACGTTATGCACATGGCAAGTATTCTGATTATGCTGTCCTTATCCGAACTGGCACATTATCACGTGGATTCGAAGAAGAATTCGCATCAGCACGAATTCCATATCGTTTGGTTGGAACGACAAAGTTTTATGACCGAATGGAAATTCGTGATGTAATTGCATATATTCGTTTACTTGTCCATCCAGAAGATGATGTTTCTTTTGCAAGAATAATTGCGCGACCACGTCGTGGATTTGGTCCATCGGCAATTGCAAAAATGCGTGCAAATGGTAATGGATTGTTTAATGGTTTACGCAATGCAAACTTTGGTGGCAAACAAGGTATCGCCGCAAAAGAATTTTTATCTGTATTTGATTTTGATTGGCGTAGCATGAAACCCAAAGATGTTGCAAATAAATTAATAGGTGATGCAGGGTATATAAAGTATTGGCAAGAATCTAAAGACCCCGACGCATCAGCACGAATTGAAAATATTCGTGAATTAATCACTAATGTTATTGCAACATATGATTCTTTACCGGAATTTTTAGAACATGCCGCATTGATGACCACTGATGACAACGATGTTGAAATTGGTGATGATCACCAGGCCGTAAATATTATGACAATTCATGCTGCAAAAGGGTTGGAATTCGATACTGTATTTTTACCTGCGTGGGAAGATGGTATTTTCCCAAATGATAAGGCGATAAAAGACGGTGGCATGGAAGAAGAACGCCGGTTGGCCTATGTTGCGATAACGCGTGCACGTCGTCGTGTAGTTATAACAAATACTATGTCGCGTGTAATATTTGGTTCGCGTCAATATTATTCCCCAGCACGTTTCATTGCGGAAATGGATAGTCGTTTTTTAGATTTCGGTGGCAACACGCCAAAATATGTTTATACACGCACACAAAAAATGGCACCTGCGCAAAAAACGAAATCTGAAAATATTGTCGGAAAATTAATTATGCATTCTGAAATGGGACGCGGTGTTGTAATTGAATCACACGATAATATTCTGACCATAGCGTTTAATCAAAGTGGAATAAAAAAAGTCGCACGCGATTTTGTCACGGTTATAAACGACTAAGCTACTTTTTCACATTTTTAATAAATTCTTCTAATCTCTTTTTGGCGCCTTTATAAAGATTTGTCACATCATTAGACAATTCTGTTCCAAGCGTATATTCAATACCACCGCCAAGTGTTTTTGCAATATCATCGACATGAACAGCAATGTATGCTACCAATGCCCCTATTAACATCATAGTGATTCTATCGCCATTTATAATCTTGATAATATGAGTTTGCGAATCGATTTGTAAACCATTCGCAAGCAACGCCCCGCCAATTGCCACAGCTATTGAAAGTGCGATGAAATATACAGATGCATCAATAAACTTTTTTACCTGGGCAGATAATGAAAAACTTTCGGTGTTAAACAATCCCAATAATCCATTGTATATTTTGCCCGCAATACCTTCATACTTTGTTTTATTTAATGTTTCCGCAACAGCCGTGAAAGGTAATAGTATTACGACCAAAAACAAATCTGCAATTACACCGAACGCAACAAATGCGAATTTAAATGCGGCGTATGTAAACAGTCCAACAAATATTAATCCTGATATAAAAGAAAATGTACTTACACCCAAACTGGATATCATTATTTTCCAGCCAAATTTTATTGCCCCATAATAAAACCCGGACATACGTGTTGGCACACAAATTATGTCAGCAGCAAATTCTGGATCTATTACAGATGTATCTTTCATATGAATAACCGCATAATCTTTAATTGCTGCGCATGTATCAGATAACACAAATCCACCGTACTGGGCCACAGTGTCTAAAATAATATTTGAGATATAAGAACCAAATGCAACAATCGGTCCCATTATCATACCAAATAATTCCGTTAACCCAAATCCAAGCAATATTATCCATATGCCAAAAGTAATTCCCTTTTTTGCGATGTCTTCAACCGTAGGTCTCACTTTTGTTTTTGAATCTGATATTAACCTATATACTTCAAACATCACCCAAAATGCGAACGCTGCAATTAGAAATATAATTACAAAACGAACCAATGAATCATTTAGAACATGTGCAACAGACGACAATGCCTGCATAAAACTGATGCCAAGTTTCGCTTCTACTGGAACGCCGGTGTCAATATATTCACGCTCATATTCTGATTGAAATTCTGTCATATCATTTTTCATGTTGTTAACCAACGCTTCACGATTATGTTCCGTTGCTAATGATCCAAAATCACCAACATCACCCATTATCGAATCGCTAATGTCTGCGAAAGCTGGTGCACAGAAAGCGATGGTAATTAATACCACAGACATCAATGACAAAAATTTTCTAATAAATTTAACCATTTTCTTTAATATATTTCTCCAACCAATCTTTCGGTTTATTCCATGCTAACTTGCCAAATTTTTTCAGCTCGCCACCAAAATTATCTAATCCGCCCTCTTCTTTTTCGCCCACTTTTTTAAAGGGATAAAAACTTGGTGCAGCCGCAATCAGCTTATCTATTTTTGGACTAAGCACATACATGTACAAGAAGAACAAGCTGGCAATTAAAAGCAAAAAGCCCCAGCCGTTTTTCAAAAAATCGAACGCATTCGGATATTCGGCTTCGACAATAGATTTTTGTTGGTCAAAGCATGCTCTAAACACTGTTTTATCTACCTCGCCATTCATTGTCGACAATCTTTCACATGTCACAAAAACATTATGAACAGAAACAGTTTCAGCGCTTGCGCTTTCATAATTATCGCCCAACAGCGGCGGGAATATTCCAGCACCAGGGAACATATCTCGTCCTGCGTATGATACTAATGCATAAAATATCACAACCTTTAAAGATATTGCGACCACATTTACCGCAGCTTTTATTAACATATCAACAGCATTATTTGTCACCTTGCTGGCCATCTTCCATGTTTTTTCAAATGCTAATGCCGCAACAAAGATTGGCAAAAACATAACAACAAATATCAACCTAAATATGACAGACAAAATTTGGAAGAATAAATCAAACCCAATAATAATAAATGCAAGGACAGTAAGAAAGCCAGCAATCCATGTAAATATACCACCGCCAAGCCCCATCCAAGCATAATTCATCATTGCAAATCCGCCAGCCGCCCCTGCTAGCATAACCGTATTTATATTTCCAACAATGCACATAAACGAATTCGAAATTTGGGCCATCGTATTTGTTTGATCTAGCCCAGATGGGACACATTTTGCCGAATTTAATACACCAGTGGCCGCCATAGATAGTTCTGTTCCAACATACATAACTGGTTCAATTGTTATTTTGGAAAGATTCTTTAATGACGATGCCCCGCCCATACCGAATGCACCAATTATTGCGCCAACAATCATTATCTTCACACCTTGTCGCCAGACAGTATCAAACCAATCTTTGAAAACAAATTTATTTTCTTTTGTATCCAATTCTGCATCCGCAGTGATTGATTTAAAGAAATATTTTACTGTATGCACAAATAAAAATATTCCAAACCCAAGAATCATCAAAACCCATAATCTATCCAGTATAGCCGACCAGAATTTTTCTGATGCTGTTCCTAATACTGCAAACAACTCGTTTATATATCCGCATAAAAAGCAACCATTTGCATTACCTATATTTCCATCAACCGCACCAATTGAATTTAAAAAACCGTCCATATTTGTGTATGAAAGTGATGCACCACCGATTGATGAACAAACATACCAAACACCAATCCCCAATGCAATGGCTGCAAAAGCAAAACGAACAAGATAAAGAATTAATAATTTTTTCATTATTTTTTACCGTCGCCTTTGTCATCTTTGGATTTATCATCTTTGGGTTTATCAGAAGATTTATCTTCCTTCTTTTCTCCCCCATTTACAATTATACCACCAACTGTTTTTATCTTATCTGTCACAATACCAACCAATTTTTCGGCATCATTCGCCATTTGCTCGCTTAATTTATTTTCTTCAGAAACACCAAATGTATCCAGTATCATTTTTGACACCTGGGGAATTTGCCCATATATATAGTTTAACACATAAACTAAAATAATAGTTCCAGCAAGTGTTAACGTAGTCAAATTACTTTCCGACAGGTCTTCGGATATAACCGTCCCAGATGTAATCGCACTCATAAGTTCTGTGACAGATGTTCCTGTGTCAGAAAAGAATCGCGCAATTATTATCAGTATTACCATATATGTTATTACAGCCGAGCCTAGTGTGATTATAGCATTAACAAGTTTTTTTATTTGGTTTGTACCAAGCCCTTTGCCAAGCGAAGACATCCATTCTGGCATATCCCCACCCCGAAAAGACATCATCATCAGTGCAATCGGAAACAAAAATGCAAACATGGCCATCGCAACGATTACATCTACAAAATAAAAGCAAAACCGTAAAAAGAATTTAAAGAATCCATAGAACAAATAAAGCCCGACAAAAAATATAAGAACATGTCTAAAGATATCTCCAATGCCACGAATTTTACTCCATGTAAAAGCTTCGTCCATCACCGCAATCCCCAGCTTCATAAAAGATTGAAACAACGTAATTGTGGTTTTCATTATAGATATAACCGTATCACGTAATTTTGGTCTATATAACCCATCATCTGGCATATCCATTGGTTGATACGTGACACGTTCATTCACAATTTCAGGAGCCGTTTTCAAAACGGCCTGACTATAGACTAACGTAATATCGGCCACCGGTTCAAACGTTATTCGCGTTATAAATCTTGGGAACCCCACGCCTATACCAAGTAACGCCAATGCAAATAATGAATTTACAATTACACGCCCAACTGTTTTTACATACAACGGATCTGATGCATCTGGTTTTTTAGGATTGATGTGTTTCCATACTGCCCATATAATATAAAATCCAAACAAAACACCAAATATAATAAAACATAAATTAGAAATCTTTTCGTAAACCGCGGCTCCTGATACAGATACAACCTTGAAAAGGTTATCAAAGACCTCGCAGCCCCAACACTGCACAACATTATCAACAAAACCGTTCAATATCCCATTCATTATTTTATCAGCTTTATCATTTTTTTCGCAGAATCATATATACTTCTGGCTTTATCTACATTTGCCTTAAAATCAGCTTTTGTTTGGTTGTACAATCCCGTCATGCCTGGTGAATACTTTTCCAATAATTCACGCGTTTTATCAAATATCGCATTCATCAACCAGAATGTTAACAACGCCGACAACCACAACAAAGAATGTCCACCAAAACCAACCGCATTTGTTGACATCATTGAACCTGTCAGATTTCCTGATGCCATTCCACCGGCACCAACGGACAAAACAGATGCATCCCATTGAAACAACGCACGAATAA
>CAMYXE010000028.1 GCA_947303165.1 uncultured Pseudomonadota bacterium
TGCCAAGGGCGAATACATTATGCCTGTTCAACAAGCAGAATCAGATGAAAAAAAAGCAGAGCCAAACACAGATTCTTCGGGAATGGTGAATTTGGATAAACCGGAATATCCTTTTGTTGATCCTGGACTTGGTGGATTGGATATCGTCGATTTAGTGGTAGATACAAACAATGAAAAGTATTCTGTTAACAGAATAAATATAAGAACATGGGCATTATCAAAGAATCGTGAATATCGTGGCTGGATTAAACTTGAATCTAATGTGATACCATTTATCGCATCTTTTGATAAATATAATTCAGAACGCAAAGTTTATCCTGTCAAGTTTGCATTTTCGTCTGATGGTGATGCATTAATTGCAAATATCGCCTTGGAAGGAACAAGTAAAATGCCGATAGATTTTATTATTAAGGGTGATATTCCTGATATTCAACCGATTGGAAAATTTTTGAACATTGATTTGCCCAAGATGCCAGAAATAAAAGTCAATATTTCAGGTGGTATGGGACATAAGCGCTTAACTGTCCATAAATCTTCGATTGCTGTTAGGGGCAGTGAGATTAATGTTTCAGGATTTATTGATTGGTCTAAAATTAAAACGGACATAAGTGTAAATATAGCATCAAAAAAAATAAATTTATTAGAGTTGTTCCCAGATCTTTACGGTGGCCCTGGGTGGCCAAAGGGTTATAAGCCGAATGTGTTTAAAAACATGCCATTGTTTGGTGATTTCTTGTATGACAAGCAGATTGCGTTGAAGTTTAATATCGGCAAAATGACAGTTTATCGTAATTTGTCCTTGAATAATATGGATGTAAGTGCGCGTATTCGCAATGCTGTATTGCGTATAGATGCCAAAACCGTTTTTGCCGATGGAGATATTGTCGCCGCAATTGATGGAGATATAGAATCAAATGGAAAGCTGAATCTAGAAATGGGTGGAATTGGTCGAGGATTGGTTATTGGAAAGTTATTAGAACAAATAAATACAAATGATTTTATATCGGAGTTACCAATTAGTTTTGAAACATATGTTCGTGCCTCAGGAGCAAATATGAGTGAAATTATGAAAACAATCACTGGACCTGTTCGTGTTTATTCTGATGCGGGTGGTTATGCACATTCTGATTTAGTTGCGTATATGTATGGGACGGATTTCCTTACTACATTGCAACAAGGTATCCAGGATATGTTCAGTTCGAAAAAGAAGAATGATCAGATGCGTATAAAATGTGTGGCAGTTAATTTGAAATTACGTGATGGATTGGCGGAAACGCAAAATGGTGTGGCACTTGAAACAAATGCTATAAATGTGATGCTGGATGGCAGTGTGAATTTGGGACGCGAAAAAATCAATATGTCTTTGACCACGATACCTGTGCGTGGATTGAAATTGTCAATTACCGGAAACGTTGTTAATACGATAACAATAACTGAAAATTTAGCAGAGCCAGATATAAGCATTAGTGGCGCCGCCGTTGCAGGTAAAGCGATTTCTGCAACCGGTCTTGGATTATTATTAGCGCCATTCACAGGTGGTTTAGGTTTGGTCGCCGGTGCAGGCGTAGGTTTGTTGGCAGGGGATTTATTAGAAAATTGGCTTGCAGACGAACATCCGTGCAAGACGGCACTTAAAAAAGGTGCACCCGCACAACGTGGTGATCCGGAATGGTTGGATATGTCGGCTGTTGATCTTGCCAATGGCGTTATAAATCCAGGTTCCATAGAAAAATCAGATAAATAATAAAATGTCTTCTTTTGCTCTTGCACCGAATCGGCATTTTTTGGTAAAATTGACCTTAAGAATGTAGGAACAGGTATTTAATAACAGGAGCATAAAAATGGAATTTTCTGTATTTCGTCAGGTTTTAATCCGGGCGTTGGGGCATATGCAATCTATTGTAGAAAAACGTGCAACGTTGCCGATTTTGATGAATGTAAAATTAGAAGTGGCGGATGATTTGGTTCTTTCTGCGACAAACGTTGATTTGGAATTGGTTGAACACGTTGCAGCTGATGTCACATTGGGCGGAAAGATAACTGTGCCGGTTCAAATGCTTTATGATATTGTTCGCAAATTGCCAGATGATGCTGAGATTTCTTTCAAACAATCGGGTGATTCATTGGTTGTGTCGAGTGGACGCGCTGTATTTCATTTGCCAACATTACCAGCGGAAAATTTTCCGGCAATGGCGGGCAGTAATCTGACCACTAAGTTTCAAATGACAACCGATGATTTGGCGCATTTGATAAACCAAACAAAATTTGCGATTCCAACAGATGATGTTCGTTATCATTTGGGGGGAATTTATTTCCATATTGCAAATGATGATGGTTCTAATAAATTAACTGCTGTTGCAACGGATGCCCAGCGTATGGCATTGTGTGCGATGGATGCGCCGGCGGGGTCAACGGAAATGCCATCTGTTATTTTGCCGCGTCGTGTGATTGGTGAATTGTCAAAGTTATTAGAAGATGCAACGGTCGATGATGTGAATATTGAATTGTCTGACACCAAGGCGCGTTTTACAATTGGTGCCGCTATGTTGACCAGTAAATTGGTTGATGCCCAATATCCAAATTATCGTGTTGTTATTCCAAAGGGTAATGACAAGATTGCTGTAATGGATAGAAAACAATTCCTTAGTGCTGTCGATTTGGTTTCTGTGGCAAGTATAGATAAAACAAAATCTGTTCAGTTGACTTTCTCGATGAATAAATTGGTTGTTAATGCATCCAGTCAAGAGGCAGGGACAGCAACGCAAGAGTTGGATATTGAATATAATGGTGACGCATCGTTTTCGGTCACATTTAATGTGAAATTCTTGATGGATGTTGCGGGCCAGGTTGAAGGTGAAAAATTCCAAATGGAAATGCAGGATCCACTTTCGCCGACAATCATCAAGTCCACCAACAAAGATACAGACGCGTTGTTCATTTTAATGCCAATGCGCATGTAATTGATAATTTAAAATGTACGAACATGCGGGGCAATCGCCCCGCATTTTTTATGTCTGCTTGACCGAATTTGACGGTATGTGCTAGCATTTTTTTGAACCAAATGGGAATTTGGTTCGGGGCTTTAGCAAGCCCAAATCAGTCGGTGCAAAGCATCGTAATCCATATTAGGGTTCTTGTTTGCTTTACATCGTAAATCTGCCCCGACATTGGTCGGGGTGCCGGTGGTTATAATGCGATGTCAAAAGACTATCGGAATCAGCACTGATTTGATTTGCTAACACCCCGACCGTCAATTCTGTTTGACGGTTGTTTTGTTACACAGGGGGAAAGGGTATGAGAAAAATCTTTGTTGCAATCTGTATTATATTTTCATGTGTTGCGTATGCGGACACGACACTTACATCAAAGAATTATGTTGATAATGCAGTTGCAACAAAACAGGACATTGTTCCCCGAAAAAATACAAATACCGTTTTAACACATACTGGTGAATCGGGGAATATCGGTGAAAAGGAAATTTATGACACAACCGACAATTTTGCGGCCCAACAACATGACCTGGTAACCGCGGGTGTTGCAGATGCCGCGATACAAAATGCAGTTGATACAGAATTTGTATGTGTTGAATGGCATGAAAATGACGAACACACAGATGAAAATTGTTTGGGGTGGCAAATCAAAAGTTTGTATAACCCAAGCCCGAATTTGTTAAATGAAACAGCCTATAGGTCTGGTGCATCTTTTGATTCGCAAACCGCAATAATGACTAATACAGTAACGGATACCAAGACTCGTGTTAACCTTATGATTTTTACAATGCTTGAAGCAAATTGGTCTGGTGCTGGTAATTATACTGTGATTCATCAAAGCATCTTTCCAGAAGGTGAGCTGTTAAAAAAACGTTTACTGCAAATGCCGATGCAAATTACATAATGATAAAACATAATGGATCGGCGCGTGATTTTAGGGTTTACTTCAAGATTGAACCCTTAACAACATATACAGTATTGGTAAAATGTTTAAAGGCCAATCCAACGGTTGTTGGCGAAACAAAAATGCAACTGATGCTGGTCAAAGGTGAATATAATTCTAATGATATTATTCCGTATGGTTCGGTATATATTCCACAATCACAGTAAAGATTGGTAAATATAGTTTTATATATGTTTTTTATGGCCTCGTATAATCATAAAATCGAAATAAATTGATTTATAAAATAAAAACCGCCATTATATGGCGGTCTTTTGTTTGTTGTGTTATTAATTACTATGGACATGCAGATAACTGATCCAATACGTTACGGACGTCATCGTTTATGGAAACGGTAATCTGCCTCTGTAAGCCGTCTGTATATGTCCACAAGAATTTAGACGATGCAAATTCTGGCGATGCATTCCATGCATCAACAAATGGTGCCAGCATTGCCGTAAACCATTGGCGGCCGCGACACAGACATCCGTTACGAACATCTGCGATAATTGTGGAAGTCGCCGTGTCCGGATATTTGACATCTAATTCTGCATCAGTGGTCATTAAACAACGATCCCCAATGTTATAAAAGTTCGCGTCGTCTGACATAAATTTATAAATCAATCCGTCAGAAGCACCGGCTTTGCGCAAAGAATACACCATGCCTTCGGTGCAACATGCACGCGCGGCATTCATCAACATTTTATAACGTGCCACCAACGGCGCAGCCGCATCTGAGTTCGCATTGATATTACCATTGCAACGTGTGCTTGATAAAAGTTCCGTCATTTTGCTGTCGCGGATTTTTGGGCTGCGTGGTGATACGACTTCACGAATAATCGGTTTGCGCCGCCAAATGTTGCATTCTGTTTCTGTGTCAAATGGGCAACCGTCATCCTTGAATGTTGGTTTGACGGGGGCGGCCATCTCTTGCGTGGCGTGTGGTGCCTTGTAGAGTGATTTGCAACCACATGTGTTATTACATTGATTACCGCATTGGTTCCCGCATTGATTTTCGCATGGACAGGCGGGCGCAAGCAATTCTTCGATGCGGGCGCGCGTTGCGTTCGCATCGGTCATTGTTTCGTTGTAAAGCCCAACCAGTTCGGGATCGTCTGCTTCACGCAAATACAATTCTGGTAAAGAATCCAACATCCAATCATGGAAATCTTTTTTGCGATAGTTAGATATCGAATCGTCCCAAATTGGTATACCATTTTTCCAACTTACGGTCTTTGGAGATAATTTCTGTTTGTATACACCATGTGTTCCATCCCAAAGAGGCGGCCTGTTATCAATCGGCGCCGGTTTGATAGATAACAATTTAACATTATGCATCCTGGTCAATCCTGGGGGACATACGCCACCACTGCACATGCCACCAGTATTGGTTGTTTCTATTGTTTCAGCTGTGTCAACAAAATCATCGAAATCATACGATTCAGCCACAGTGGCATTTTCCTGCTCTGCGTTGCATTCGCATTCTGTTTCGCCTGTACCACAGCAATCATTATTTGTGTAATCCGACGCGCCTGCACCGGTATACCCAATCGTGCATAACAATGCCGATAAAATAAAAATCTTATTCTTCATGATATAGAATAATATCATAAAATGGACTCATTTAAAACATAAATTTATTCATTTGTTTATATTTTTATGATTTTTGTCTTTTAAGTTGTTTAAGTATGAATGAATCTGTTCAAATGCGAAAACGTCAAATTGTGTGAATTTTTGTGCGGAAAAAACTTGCGTTTTTTCATATATTCTTATACCCTTGGCGTGTTATAAACAATAAAAAGGATAAAAAATGGCATCTGTTACAGCAAATGATATGCGTGTTGGTTGGGTTATTTCCCACAATGGTCGTCGTTACGCGGTCACATCTATTACCAAGGTAAAACCGGGCAAAGGTGGTGCCTTTGTTCAGGCGGATTTGCGAGATATTGATTCAGGGACCAAGGGTGGTGATCGTTGGCGCGCCGAAGACAAAGTTGAAAAATTGATGGTTGAAGATGTTGAATGTCAATATTTGTATTCTGATGGCACAGATGCGTATTTCATGAACCTTAACGATTATGAACAATTTACGATGCCTTTGGATTCTTTGGGTGAACAGGTTAAATTCTTGGCACCAGAAATGGTTGTTCGGACAAACTATGTCGAAGGCCAGCCTGTTTCTGTGACTTTGCCAAAAACTGTTGTTGCAACCGTTGAAGAAACAGAGCCAGCATTAAAGGGACAGACCGCAACAGGCAGTGGCGGTAAACCTGCAATTTTAGATAATGGTGTGCGTGTTCAAGTTCCTGTATTTATTGAACAAGGTGAAAAAATTGTCGTAAACACCGAGACGTTAGAATACGTTGAACGTGCAAAATAATTATTAAAATAAATGTTGTTGTATTAATTGCCGGCATGTCCGGCAATTTTTATAATCTGTTTGCGGACAGCATGATATTTTCAATAGAATATTTTGTATTCTCGTATACCATTTTAATCGCTAGACCCAGATATTCGCGTGGATTGAACATGTCAGGATGTTCAGTAAGTGCTTGGCGTATCGCCGCCGTGAATGCGAGGCGCGAATCGCTGTCTACATTTATTTTACAAACATTCATTGTTGTGGCGTGTCGCAGTTGCTTGGGAGAAATACCGTGTGCGTTTTGAATATTGCCACCGTTTTCATTTATTATTTGAACAAGGTGTTGTGGAATACACGATGCACCGTGCAATACCAATGGAAATTCGGGCAAGTGGCGGATAATTTCGGTCAATATGTCAAAACGCAATTCTTGGTTTTCGGTCTTCATTTTGTAAGCGCCGTGACTGGTACCAATTGCGACCGCCAATGAATCAACGTTTGTGCGTGATACAAATTCAACTACATCATCAGGATTGGTATACAATTCGTCATCAGAATACGTATTTTCGTCTTCGCGACCACGCAAGGAACCTAATTCTGCTTCGACAGAAACATTATGCGCGTGTGCGTATTCCGCAACACGGGCCGACAGTTCGATATTTTCTTTAAACGGTAAATTACTTGCATCTATCATTACGCTGGAAAAACCTAAATCTATGGCGTGGATACATGCTTCGTAGGTATGGCCATGGTCCAAGTGTAGGGCGATTTGTTCACGTGGATTAATTTTGGCACCGCGCACCATGGACATAAGAATATCGTCACTCATATATTTTAATGCAGACTCGGACACGGCCAAAATTACTGGGCTTGACGTGTGGCGTGCGGCCCCAAGGATGGCGGCAAAGGTTTCCATATTGTAAAAATTGAATGCGCCAATAGCATAGTGCCCCTGTAATGCATTCGCAAACATTTCATATGTATTAACCAAACCAAAATCTTTATATTGCATAATAGTCCCTCGCATACATAAATATCGCATAGATTATAACATATTTTTTGATTGTTCTGTATGATTTTCTGCCAAGGAAAAAATGTATAAAATGTTTGACAGGGCAAAAATTTGTGCAAAAATATCAAAAGACGAATCGGGAGAGTGTTAGAGTTAAATTATAAAGGACGAAAGAATGAAACAAATTTTGGCTTTAGTAGTTGCATTGGTCGCGGTTGCGGGTTGCTCTTCTTCTTATGATTATTATAAGGGTGGTGTCCGTTATATCCAAGATGGCAAAGATTGTGTATATTATACTGATGAATATGCACAGCGTTATTCTGATTCTATTCGCGGTTTTGAGGGTAAAAATCGTATAGTATACCGTAATACACGTTGTGAAGATTTGTTTGCACGTGATCATGGTGGTCAGACAGAACGTAATGATCGCAAAGTGTTGGCTGCGGCACCAGTCGTATCGGAAAAGCCTGTTTGCACAAAATGCACATCTGGCTGTGATGCGGAAATTGTCCCGGTGACACGTCGTTATTACACTATTTCGGCAAAATAAGATTTTGACTGATAAGATGCCGTCCGTTTTGGGCGGTATTTTTTTATTTTATTTGAAACAGTTGGTATTTTGTGATAGAATTGCATGGAAAAGGAGATTTAATATGAAGAAATTATCAAAATATTTTATGGCGGCAACGTTTTCGTTGTCTATGGTTATGCAGAACGCATT